>CAMCBC010000001.1 GCA_945872775.1 Spirosoma fluviale
TACCATAGCTTCAACGAGCACAAGGCCGTGGAAAAGTTGGTGGAGCGGATGAGAAAAGGAGAAACCTTTGCCTTGATCAGTGATGCCGGTACTCCTGCCATTTCTGACCCAGGCTTTCTTTTGGTGCGTGAAGTACTCGCCGCAGGGCTCGAAGTACAGTGCCTACCCGGCCCTACTGCTTTTGTTCCTGCACTTGTGGCTAGCGGTTTACCCAACGACCGATTTGTGTTTGAGGGCTTTTTACCTCATAAGAAAGGAAGAAAAACGCGTATCGATGCCTTGATTCATGAGACTCGAACGATGATTTTTTACGAATCACCCCATCGCTTGCTCAAAACCTTGGAACAACTCTCAGAAGCATTTGGTGCCGATCGACAAGCGGCAGTTGCTCGGGAACTATCCAAACTGCACGAAGAAACAGCCAGAGGTACCTTGGTGGAGCTTATTGACTACTATCAGGTGAATCCCTTAAAAGGAGAAATCGTGCTCGTAGTGGCAGGTTGTGCCGAACAGCGTGAGACCCGAGCAGAGAAGCAGGAAAAGAAACAGGCGGAATGGAAAAAAGAAAAGAAATCCCGCAATTAAGCACCCTAAACTACTCACTATGCTGACCAAAGACCAACTCTCCCAACTCTTGGATCTTACGCGAAAGGTTGCGGAAGATGTGGGGACATTTATTGAAAAGGAGCGACGGCATTTTTCCATGGATCGCGTGGAGCACAAGGGTTTTAATGATCTAGTTTCCTATGTAGACAAGGAAGCGGAGCGGCAGTGTGTTTCCCGCTTGCAGGAGATTTTTCCCGAAGCAGGATTCATTACCGAAGAGGGAACCAATACCACGCAGGGAGAAACTTACAACTGGGTGATTGATCCTTTGGATGGGACGACCAACTTTATCCACGGGCTTCCTGTTTTTGCGGTGAGCATCGGCTTGATGGAGCAGGACGAGGTCGTGCTGGGCGTAGTGTATGAGGTGAATCGGATGGAGACTTTTTATGCCTACAAGGGTGGTGGGGCCTATTGCAATGGAGTAGCGCTTCAGGTAAGCAAAGCTCCGAACCTTGCAGCTTCCTTGATTGCTACAGGATTTCCCTACTACCAGTTTGACCTAATCGATCGGTACATGAATATCATGAAATCGCTTATGCAGAAGACCCATGGCCTTCGCAGGCTAGGTTCAGCGGCAGTTGATCTTTGTTATGTGGCTGCAGGCAGGTCGGAGGGGTATTTTGAATACAATCTCAATTCGTATGACGTTGCAGCTGGCGTGCTACTCGTGCAGGAAGCAGGTGGACAGGTTACGGACTTTGCAGGGGGTAGAGATTTTATTTTTGGGAGACAAGTGGTGGCGACAAACCAATTCATCCACCAAGAGCTTTTGGAGGCTGTGGGAGAGCACTGGGGAACATCAGCCCAATAAAAACTGCCAGAGCAGTAAGCTAATCCCACAGAGTGGAATGCCTAGTCCAGCTAGCAAGGTGGCTAGGCGAGGTTGAAGTCCAAATTCCATAGCTAGGAGTGCGCCCGAAATCATGGGAGCCATTCCGCTTTCTAGAACCATCACCTTCAGCGCAAGACTATCTGATGGTAGGATCAATCCATAAATTAACCATACGCAAGCGGGGGCAAGTAGAAGGCGATACCCCAAACCATACCAGAGGTGCTTGTTTTGGGTCCATTTGCTATCCAAAAATAGGGTTAATCCAATGACTGCCATGGCTATTGGGGCCATGCTCGTTCCAATGGCTTGAAGCCAAGGCAGGAGCATATCGGGTAGAGAAAGTCGGAAGTAGCTCATCAACAAGCATCCTAGTAACAAGAGAAACGGAGGGAATAGTACCATTTTTTTAAAGACCTCGAAGGCAGAGCGGCCTCCATCCCCATACCTTGATCCGATGTAGACTCCTAGCGTGCTGACTAATAAAAAGGAACCTCCCTGGTCAATCAAGAAGGCAGTGGGCAAGGCTGCTTTTCCATACAGTAGCTCCAATATTGGAAATCCCAGAAAGGAGGTATTTCCAAGCCCAGAAACCAAGATCAAGCAGCCCGTGGTCCGCCTATCCCATCCCAATTTACTGCCAAGAAAAGCAAAAAATGCCCAGGATAGCAGGAAGGTAAACCATGCTGAAGAGGGAGCTAGAATCAAATCCCATTTGAGCTGTAGTGGTGGGATGTGAATCATGGCAAGTGCAGGGAGTGCGAGGTAGATGAGGTAGTTCTTCCCCAAAAGCGCAACTTTTTCCTTAGGAAATCCAGGAAAAAACTGAAGTGCTATACCACAAAAAAGACTGAAAAGAGCAATCCAAAGACCCATAGTGACGGGGTAATGAAGAAGTAATTTTAGAGTAACCGAAAGATAATGTAAACTACTTGTAACCAAATGATTGTCAGTCTAGTTTTAGTTAAACAATGGGGCAATCATGACAAAACACATTCCGATTTACATTGAAGGCGAAAAATGGATTCCACTCACCTATTTTTCCGATCAAGAAAAAAAGTCATTTAAAGAATGGCTTCCAAGCTACCGACTCAAAAAAGTGAAAATGCCTGGTTTGGTGCTTACCGAATGTTTGGATTTCAAAACGTATGCCTGCTGGTTGCGACTGAAGGAGCTGAGCTATACCAAGGTCCCAATTTTTGATTTTTAATCTAAGCCTACCTGCTTTCGCTTGGTGTCAAAGTAACTTTTTAGTTGCGGGTACCAGTCGCTTTCGGTTTCTGGAAACCCATCCAGAACCAGTTCCATATTGCCTTCTATCCCATCTTGGTTGAGCTGCATCCCCTCAATCAGGTAGATGACTTCCTCCAAACTTAAGGGCTCTTCACTAGAGCTCGGGTACAGGAGGTAGTCGTTGCCATAAAAATCCACTGCTTCGTACTGAATTTTTTGATCTATCGCATGCCCATAGATGCTGATTTGCTCCCCCCAAGTACTTTCTGGGTAATGCAATCGCAGCAGCAGCACAGAAGTGATGCCTTCGGAAAAATACGTGGGCGGTCTAAATAAAAAGTCCATAAGTCCTTGAATTGGACTATAAAGTACTGCATTTCTCCTCAAGAATGGAAAAGGGGATTCGTTTTTTGGTGGCTAAAGAGAAATTTCAATTTAAGTAAGTCACAAGTGGACCATTGGATTGGATAATCAGGACTTTAAGGCTATTTTTGAATTTCCGATTTCACCTGAGATTTTACATTTCCCGATAGATTTTATTGCGTTTAGCATTACTCGATTATGAAAAGAGATACACTAATTTTTGACCTTATTTCCAAAGAAGAGGACAGACAAAAGAGAGGCATCGAACTGATTGCTTCTGAGAACTTTACTTCCAAGCAAGTGATGGAAGCTGCCGGCAGCGTACTGACCAACAAGTATGCGGAAGGGCTTCCGAGCAAGCGGTATTATGGCGGTTGTGAAGTGGTGGATGAGATTGAGCAGTTGGCGATTGATCGTGCCAAAAAATTATTTGGTGCTGCTTGGGCCAACGTACAGCCGCACTCTGGGGCGCAGGCAAATGCTGCAGTATTTCTCGCCTGCCTGAATGCTGGAGATGCAATTTTGGGTTTTGATCTTGCCCATGGAGGCCACCTCACGCATGGTTCTCCTGTCAATTTTTCAGGGAAGCTTTATCAGGCCAATTTTTACGGCGTGGAAGAAGCTACAGGGATAATCGATTACGACAAGGTGGCGGAGAAGGCAATCGCCGTTCAGCCAAAAATGATTATTTGTGGGGCTTCTGCCTATTCAAGAGACTGGGATTATGCCCGTCTTCGCGAGATCGCCGATGAGGTGGATGCCTTGTTGCTTGCGGATATTTCTCACCCATCCGGCTTGATTGCTAGAGGACTTCTCAACGATCCTTTGGAGCATTGCCATATTGTGACTACAACGACACATAAGACGCTTCGTGGTCCTAGAGGTGGTTTGATCATGATGCGCGAAGATTTTGACAATCCTTGGGGTTTGACTACGCCTAAGGGAGAAATTAGAAAAATGTCTGCGCTTTTGGATATGGGAGTGTTCCCAGGAACGCAAGGTGGTCCTTTGGAACACATCATTGCGGCCAAGGCAATCGCTTTTGAGGAAGCACTTTCGGATGAGTACATGGACTATGTTGTTCAAGTCAAATTGAATGCTTCGGTGATGGCTGATGAATTTGTATCTCGTGGATACAAGCTTATTTCAGGAGGAACAGACAATCACCTGATGCTAATTGACCTTCGGAATAAGGACTTGACCGGTAAGCTTGCAGAGGAAACGCTCGGAAAAGTGGACATCACGATCAACAAAAACATGGTTCCTTTCGATACGAAGTCTCCTTTTGTAACTTCTGGAATGCGCGTAGGAACTGCTGCAGTGACTACCCGTGGACTGAAGGAAGCGGACATGAAAAAAATCGTGGATCTTATCGATAGAGCCCTTCAACATCATGCTGACGATGCTGCACTTGCACAAATCAAGTCGGAAGTCAATGCATGGATGGTTCAATTTCCTTTGTATTAATCCAAATAGTTTAAAGTGGCCTTAGATCAATATAAAGACGAAGAAGAAGAGGGTGGAATGTCCTTTTTGGATCATTTGGAAGCCTTACGCTGGCATATTCTGCGAGCAGTCTCTGCGGTACTGATTTTTTCAGTAGCTGCATTTATTGCGAAAGACTTCATTTTCGGGGTGTTGATCTTGGGACCATCCAAAGTTGATTTCTGGACCTATCGGGTCCTTTGTGATTTGGGTAATTTCCTGAACACTCCTGCACTTTGTATCGATCAATTGCCGTTCACGATTCAAAGCCGTCAGATGACTGGACAGTTTTCCATGCACATGACTTCCAGTATTGTGGTGGGCCTAGTAGCTGCCTTTCCCTACTTGTTTTGGGAGGTATGGCGATTCATTAGCCCAGGCTTATACGAAAAAGAGCGGGGCGCAGCTCGAGGTGCAGTGGCCTTTGTAAGTTTTCTTTTCCTTTCAGGAGCAACATTTGGGTACTATGTTCTTACTCCAATGTCGATCAACTTCCTCGCCAACTACCAGGTGGACCCTAGCATTGCGAATGAATTTGACATCACCTCCTATGTCTCTACCCTGACCATGTTGGTGTTGGCTTCTGCAATCATGTTCCAGCTGCCTGTGGTGGTTTACTTTTTGTCCATGTCTGGCTTGGTGACTTCCAAGATGTTGAAAACATACCGAAGACACTCTATCGTTATCATCCTAATTGTATCTGCGATCATTACTCCCCCTGATGTGGTGAGCCAGTTGTTGATTGCCATGCCCATCCTGGTGTTGTACGAGGTAGGGATACTGATAGCCAAGCGTTTGGAGAAAAAAAGAGCGATTAAGCAAGCCGAATTTGACCGCAATAAAGACGCTGAATAAGTGATGACAAAGCGAATCGCAATCGGTGGAGACCATGCAGGTGTAGGATACAAGGAGCAGCTAAAGCAGCACTTGGGCACACTTGGCTATGCCGTGCAGGACTTTGGACCCTTTTCCACTGCTTCTGTAGATTATCCAGATTACGTACATCCGCTTTCACTAGCTATAGAAGCTGGGGAATATGACTTCGGAATCGTGATTTGTGGGAGTGGAAATGGAGTAGCCATCACAGCCAATAAGCACCAAGGCATTCGTGCGGCACTTTGCTGGAATGAGGAGTTGGCCGCCTTGTCACGGCAGCACAACGATGCGAATGTGCTCGCCATCCCTGCTCGATTTATTTCCTATGAGTTGGCCGAAAAGATGGCTGAACTCTTTTTAACCACCCCATTTGAAGGGGGGAGGCACCAAAGCCGGGTCACTAAAATTGCCTGTTCCTAGGATATCAAAAAGGGTCTTGATTTTTAAAATCAAGACCCTTTTCTTTTAAGATAGCCATTTGGCGATTTATTTTTTTCCAGCTAGTTGGTCTGCAAGGAGCAGGGCGGTGTAGAGGTTTGCAATTTTTCCTGAAGTACAGAGGTCTTCCAATGCGTGTTCTTGATCCCCTACCCGAACTTGGAGGGGAACGTTCAGACCGGAATCTAAAATGACCCCCTTCACCTGCACAGCAGAGAGTTGAGGATAGAGCGATCGAATCACTGCGGCCATCCCTGCCACAGCAGGTGCAGCCATGGAGGTGCCTCCTTCAAATCCATAGGAATCGACTGGTAGCGTGGAGTAGATTTCCTCTCCAGGGGCAAAAATATCCACACTCCGCTTTCCATAATTGGAAAATGAGGCAATCATATCAGGACCATAGTTTGGTGTCAAAGCGCCTACGGTCAAGTAATTGTCATTCATCGGTGAGGGCAGCTGGCTGTACTGATCATTTGGATAATTGCTGTTTTCAGGATCATCCAAATCAACTCCATCATTGCCTGCGGCATGTACGAAAAGCACATCCTTTGCAGCAGCATATTGCAGGGCTTCTTGTACCCAAGAGGCATTGGGAGAGAGTTTCTTTCCAAAGCTGGCATTGATCACCTTTGCACCCTGATCTACGGCGTATCGGATGGCCAAGGCAATATCCTTGTCGTATTCATCTCCATCAGGCACGGCGCGTAAAGCCATTATTTGTACCCCTTGAGCCACTCCCTTCATTCCTTTTTTGGTAGCTCTGTTTGCCGCCAAAATCCCTGCAACATGGGTACCATGGCTTTCGCTGTCTTTGCGATGGGTTGGATTGCCGTTTCCGTAGGTTTTATCCTGGATATCGTAAGGATTGTCTCCAACAGGTTTTCTCCCATCAAATTCGAGGTTCAGGTTGAAATCCAATCGAGACTGGTAGTACACAATTCCTTCCCTCAAATCTGCCAGTGCCGAGGGAATGTCCTGGCCCATTCCCAATACCTGATTTACCATCCATATTGCTCGTTCTTCCTCCTCGCCTTCAGGGACATAACTTTCAAGATCTTTCAGGGTATAGCTTTCCTTCCCTAGTTTTTTCTGGAGGGTTTGATGGGCAGCACTGATGAATTTTTCAATCTGTTCAAATTGAGGCACGGATGCTTTAGCGGCTGCGAGCTCTGTTTCATAGAGTGCGCTTGCCTTTTTTTGAAGGATCGGATCCCCTAAATTTTTGGCGAGAATCCGCACAAACTCAAGTTGCTCCTCGGAGGATTCCCCCAAAAAATTATAGCCATGCACATCGTCCACATAGCCATTTTGGTCGTTGTCAATCCCATCTCCAGCAATCTCCTTTGGGTTTTTCCAAAGTACATTCTTAAGATCTTCATGTGCAAGGTCAATGCCAGAGTCAATGATGGCTACCAATATGGGTTGCCCTTTTCTCTTTTTGATGAGTTCAGCATAGGCACGATCGATACTCATCCCGGGTACCGTATCTTGGATAGGATCCAAATGCGCCCAGCGGAGCATCTCCTTTTCGGTCAAAGGCCGGGTTCTAGCAACAGGGCTCAATGCCTTAGTGGGTCCCTGGGCCAAGACTGCGGCACTGCTGGCGATAAGGCTGATTATTCCAAGTAAAAGGAAGCGGGTTGGGGTGATTTTCATAGCGAGTGAAGGCGGGTTTGCAGGGGTTTATGTGTTTGCAAAATCTTGTGGATCACCTGCGTGATTCTTGATTTAGGGTATAAACACCCGGATTGGAAAGGGAATAAAATTCCTTGAGTGCAGGCAATTCCTCAAGTAAGTCTTTAAATAGGCCATCCTTATCGAGGACCTGTTTCGGCTGTTGGCGTCGAATCATTTGGAATACCTGGGCTTTTTGCTGCAAGGTTTTTTCCTGCTTGAGGTAACTGATGGACATGTGGTAATTCAAAAATGGGCCATCCAAAGATTTATAACGGTAGGGAGAAGGGTCATTTTCAAGAACCATTACGCCTGTTTGCCTTGAGAGCGTATTTTCATCTGTAGCTGCCACAAAATAAGAACTGTCTACAGCGATTCGATCATCCCAATAGTTCAATGTCCAAAGGGGCAAGACCAACACCAACCCAAAAAAGGCAGGTCGAATGAGAAGTGTCCAGCTGAAGTGAAGAAAAAACTGGCTGATAAAGTAGCTCAATCCAGGTAAAAATACGACAAGCTGGTAGGAAGCATTATTCTTTACAAGGAAAAATAGGCCTGCAGAAAACAACAGCCAGATTACAATAAGCTGTCTTTGCTTTTGTTGGTTGATAGTTGCTCCACGAAAAAAGGAGCTGATTGCAAAACCAATCAATGCGAGCACAAGGGGTAAGGCTCCAGGCGCAAGCCAGCTGAGGGAGGGCTGGTACACATAGTTGAGGTAAGTGAAACCAATCGGCCAAACTTGTAAGGCTTGTTCCAGTCCATCTTTCCAAAAGTAAAAAACCAAAATGAGCAAGAGGGGAAGGAAAAAGCCCATGATGGCTAGAAACAGTTGGCGTACGGTAAAGCTAGAGATCGCCAAAGCGGTGAAGACAAGAAAGGGAAGGAAAAAAACAAAATTCCAGTGGAAGCCAGTAGCGAGACCCCCATAAATCCCAATGAGCAAGGTAGATTCACTGCTTTCTTTTTGGAGGACTGTATGTGAGAATAGCTGTCCAAAAGCCAACAGCAAAAAAGTACTTCCCAGAAGCGTTGGGGATAAGTACATCAGGTCAAAGGAAAAATGAAACAGGGCAGCCATCACAATCGCTGGCAAATAGGTGTTTTCATCAAATACACGGTACTTGATCAGGGTGCTGTTCCAGTAGTAAATCTGAAAAAAAACAAAAATTTTTCCAAGGAGGATGTAGGCAATTGGGCTTCTTCCAAAAAGGATGTGTAATCCCGTGAAAACTCCTGCAGAGAGGGGACCGGTATCATCAATCACATCGACATAAAGAAGGTATCCTTCACTTAAACGCTCCCCCAAGACCATCCACATCAAGGAGGGAGTGGTGCTTGGAAATGAGAAAAAAACCCAAGAGATTACACTAAACAAGATGACATAGAGTAGAATACCAACTAGGCGAATGGGGTCGTTTACTCTGAAAAAATTGAACAAGGTGGATAGGGGGTATTTGGTTTTGACTCGAAATTAAAGCATGCCCAAGTATTTCGCTAAATTTGCATCATAAATACTTCAGATGGAAAGCAAAAGACAATTAAAATACGCAAAATTAATTCAAAAGGAGCTGGGGGACATTTTCCAAAAAGAGGCCAAGCACTTGGTAGGCTCCACCTTGGTGACCATTACTCGGGTCATGATGAGTCCTGATTTGGGATTTGCCAAAGCCTACCTCAGTTTTTTGTTGCCCAATCCAAAGGCACAATTTGATGCAATCAATGAACACAAAAAGGAAATTCGCCATGCTTTGGCCAAGCGTATCGGAAAATCAGTTCGCGTGATTCCTGAATTGGCGTTTTTCTCTGATGAGTCTGCCACCTATGCGCAGCACATGGATAAAGTGATTTCAGATTTACACATTCCCCCTGCTCCCGAAGAGGAGGAGGAAGAGGATTAACCATCGATCAAACTCGTGAACACAAGTTCTTTCATTGCAGGCAGGTATTTCCGGAGCAAGAAGAAGCAAAACTTCATCACCATTCTATCCTTGATCTCGATGGTAGGCGTAGCCATCAGTACCATGGCCTTGGTGGCGGTGATGTCCGTGTTCAATGGGTTAGAAGACCTTATTCGAGGCCTTTTCTCAAGTTTTGATTCCGAGCTTCAAGTGACGCCAGTTGTTGGAAAGAGTTTTGTGGCAACTGAGGATTGGTTAAATGCTCTCCGAAAAGTGGAGGGTGTGGAAGTCATTACCGAAGTGATTGAAGACAATGCCCTCCTAGAATACCGAGGCAACCAACACATCGCCCGAGTCAAGGGAGTTTCCGACAATTACTTTGACCACGAGCGCTTCTCAAAGGGATATTTTTGGGGAGATACCACCTTGGGAACAGCCGAGCGACCGGGAGCTATCCTTGGTCGAGGGGTAGCTTTTGCACTTTCTGTGAACTTGGACGATATCAATTCCGTCCTCCAAATCTATTACCCCAAGGCACCCAAATCTGCTGCCTCCCTAGACCCAAATCAACTCTATGCTGCAGGACAGGTAGAGCCACGAGGATTTTTCAGTATAGAGCAGGGTGTGGACAACGAATACATCCTTGTTCCGCTTGATTTTTTTAAGGACTTGCTGAACTACGGCCAAAAGCGTACTGCCTTAGAACTTAAGGTTGCTTCGGGGCATTCCATTTCAACAGTTCAGCAAGCCGTACAAGCGCATTTGGGAGCTGATTTTGCTGTAAAAAATGCCGATGAACAACATGCAACGCTGATTCGTACCGTGAAGCTAGAGAAGCTAGTTGTGTTTTTGACGCTCACCTTCATTCTGGCTCTGGCCTCATTCAATATTTTCTTTTCCCTAAGTATGCTGGCCATTGAAAAGAAAAAGGACCTCGCAGTTTTGAAATCCATGGGGGCAAAAAACTCCTTGATCCGTGGGATCTTCCTGAAGCAGGGGGCTTTGATTGCCTTCTCTGGTGCTATTTTGGGTTTGATTTTGGGCCTGCTTCTGGTAGGGGCTCAAGAAAAATTCGGGTTGATCTCCTTGGGCATTGCCTCTGGCGTAGTGGACGCCTATCCCGTTCGAATTCATTGGCCTGACTTGGGTTGGATTAGTTTGGCAGTGGTGACCATTACCCTTCTGGCATCCTGGCGGCCAGCATGGATTGCAGCCCAGGTAAATCCCATTGACGAGCTTTAATCCTTCGATTGGTTCTTTTTCAGCTACTGCACTCCTTCTTTTTTCTTTTTTGTAGTAATATGGCGGTATGAATGAATCTAGTTTCGATGTCGTTGTCGTAGGCTTGGGTGCAGTAGGGAGTGCCACCTTGTATCAGCTAAGCAAGCGAGGAATAAATTCCTTGGGAATAGATCAGTTTGAACCGCCACATACGCTGGGCTCGAGCCATGGAGAAACGCGCATTACCCGTCTGGCAGTGGGAGAAGGAGAAGAATATGTTGCCTTAGCCAAGCGCTCGCATGAGATTTGGGCCGAATTGGAAGAAGTTTCAGGAAAGAAGATTCGAACCAAAACGGGGGGAATTCTTTTAGATTCAGGCTTGGATCCTTGGTCCAAGCATGGTGTGGAGGGTTTTTGGGAGCGTACCCTTCGCTATGCCCAAAATCAGAAGATTTCGCATCGCGTTATCGATCATCAAGAGTTTAAAGAAAGCTATCCACCCTTTCTGCTACCTCCCTCAGGGAAGATTTATTGGGAAGAAGAGGCAGGCTACCTCTTCCCCGAAGTAGCGATACAGACCCAGCTGGACCTTGCCCAGAAACAAGGAGCTACTGTGTGGACCTCATCCAAAGTAACGTCTATTCAAGCTCAGGGGGAGCATTTTCAAATTCAAGTGGAGGGGAAAGAAATTCTAGCCAAACAGGTAGTGCTCTGTGCGGGGGGATGGGTGAAGGATTTTTTACCGCTGCCCACTCAAAAGAAATTGAAGATTTGCCGCCAAGTCTTGTACTGGATAGCGGTAGAGGAGGGATACTTCGATTGGGAACAGTACCCGATTTGGATGTGGGGCTATGGTGCTGCGCCAGAAGATTTTATTTATGGGTTTCCTTCGTTGGATGGGAAGTGCATCAAAATGGCCTCTGAATCCTTTGTTGAAGTGGCGCATCCGGATCAGTTGAACCGGGAAGTATCGGCGGAGGAACAGGAAATTTTTTGGAATACCAAGGTGGAAGGGAAATTGATTGGATTGAAAAAACAGTTCCTCAAGGCTTCGGTCTGTTTTTATACGGTCACTGAAGATTCTCAATTTCTCATTGAAGCCATGGCTGGAAATCAGAATTTTCTCTGGGTGTCTGCCTGTTCGGGTCACGGATTCAAGCATTCCGCAGCTTTGGGGGAGGACTTGGTCAAAAGGCTAGGGCATTGAGAAAAGGAAGGGGATTCCTTTTCATTTTTGTAGTCAAATCCGCCTTGAAACCTGTATTTTTGTGACCTGAATAGCTACCTATACCTATGGCAAAGCAACGAGGGACTGCACTAGAACCCGAAGAAAAAAGGAGGATCAACAAGCAGAGCTTAAGCAAGTTGAACCAGATTTTTCAATTTCTGATTCCCTACAAAGGGGCGTTTTTTGCAGGGCTAGTTTTTCTATTGTTTTCCTCGCTCACCTTGTTGAGTTTTCCGTATGTAGCTGGAAAATTGATTGATACTGCCCAGGGATCCGTTTGGATTTTTTCAGATATCAACCACATTGCCTTGCTACTGCTAGGCATCTTGGCGATACAAAGTGTTTTCTCCTTTTTTCGAGTTTGGCTATTTGCCGTGGTTTCCGAAAAAGCCATGCGTGACATTCGTCTTGCGGTCTATGGCCGGCTAGTGCGCCTTCCAGTTCCGTTTTTTGATAAGCGCCGAACGGGTGAACTTATCAGCCGCATCACTTCAGATGTTGGCTTACTTCAAGATACCTTCTCAACGACCCTTGCAGAACTTTTTCGCCAGGTAGTGACTTTAGTGGCGGGCGTTGCCTTTCTCTTGTTCAACACCCCGAAGTTGACTGTTTTCATGTTGGCTACCTTCCCCCTGCTTGTACTCATTGCCTTGGTTTTTGGGAAGTTTATCCGAAGGCTGTCCAAGAAAACTCAGGACGAGCTCGCCGCGGCTAATGTCATTGTAGAGGAGACGTTACAGTCCATCAGTACGGTCAAATCTTTTGTAGGGGAAGCCTACGAGGTAAATCGCTACGGCAAGGGCTTGGAAAAAGTAGTTCGTGTAGCACTAGCGGCAGCAAAATACCGAGGGGCATTTATTTCCTTTATCATTTTTGCCCTTTTTGGCGGAATCGTAGGCGTGATGTGGTATGGTGCTAGTCTGGTTGCTTCCGGGGAGATGAGCGTTGGGGAACTGGTTTCCTTTGTGCTCTACACCACCTTTATCGGGGGCTCCATTGCGGGATTGGGCGATATTTACAGCCAACTGCAGAAGGCGATTGGAAGTTCCGAGCGTGTAGTAGAGCTATTGGCCGAGGAGGAAGAGGCAGGGACTGGAGCGCAGATGGCTGCGATTAAAGGCGCCATCGAATTTGATGGAGTAGGCTTTCATTACCCTACCCGTACCGAGGTGGAGGTATTGAAGGGAGTCACATTTAAGATTCAATCTGGCGAGAAAGTTGCTTTGGTAGGGCCTTCTGGCGCTGGAAAATCGACCATTATTCATCTATTGCTTCGTTTTTACGAAGTCGCCACTGGCCAAATTCGTATTGATGGGGAGCCAATCACCCATTGGAACTTGGCTTCTTTGCGAAATAAAATAGGAATTGTTCCCCAAGAAGTGCTGTTGTTTGGGGGGAGTATTCGAGAGAATATTGGCTATGCCAAGCCTACCGCTACTGAAGAGGAGATCATCCTTGCTGCGAAAAAAGCAAACGCTTGGCAGTTTATCTCCCAGTTTCCAGAGGGCTTGGATACCTTGGTGGGAGAGCGTGGAATCAAACTTTCCGGTGGGCAGCGTCAGCGGGTGGCCATAGCAAGGGCAATCTTGAAAGATCCTGCGATTTTGATTTTGGATGAGGCGACCTCCTCCTTGGATGCAGAATCAGAGGCTTTGGTGCAGGAGGCCCTCAATGAATTGATGAAGGGAAGAACCACACTTATCATTGCACATCGACTGGCAACTATCAGAAAGGTGGATCGAATCTATGTGTTGACGGAAGGAAAAATTGTG
The DNA here is from genome assembly GCA_945872775.1 of Spirosoma fluviale. Classification (GTDB taxonomy): domain Bacteria; phylum Bacteroidota; class Bacteroidia; order Cytophagales; family Cyclobacteriaceae; genus Algoriphagus. Next base: position 13,630 of record CAMCBC010000001.1, read on the forward strand.
GAGCAGGGTAGCCATCAGGAGCTGGTGCAGGACGCTTCCGGCATTTATGCGAATCTTGTTCGCTTGCAGTTTGCGGATTAAACCAAGTTATGTGCCGTGATGGATTTGGTAAGTCCAAGGACTTTTTCCTTCAGGAGGGACGCCCCTGGAAATAGGGCTTTCATTTCTTGAGCATTGAGAAGCCGAATTTCTGCGATGTATTGACTTGCTTCTGCCGAGCTCCATTTTTTCAATCGGCTGAACTTCGTTTTGGTCAGGATAAAATACAGGAAAGCCTTGGGGTAATACTGCGCAAAAGGCAAGGCATAATGTGCTTCTATTGGGAAATAGCTATTGGGGGTTTGAATGAAATAACTTTTCCCCACGCGGCGAATCTCTGATGCCATCTTTTGTTGCTGCTCGAGCGTGTACAAGTGCTCAATGACCGAGTTAGAAAAAACCAAATCAAAGCTACCTTTTTCAAATTCGCGCATATCCGTGGCATCACCTTGAACAGCTTGAAGGGCAGGATGATTCGTATCTTCAAGGTGAAGGTTGAGTAATGTAATCCGAAGGCCCGGGTGAGAAAGTAAGGAGCTGTGTTGCCAAAAATAAGCCGTACCTCCCACATCCAAAATTTCAATTTTTTCAACATCCGAAAAATAGGAGAAAAATAATTTTTCGAATTCCTGAAGCCTTTTTACTCGAAATTTGTAACCTAAAGAGTTGGGATTATCTGAGGAAGCCAAAAAATTAAACAGGGAAGACATGTACTTTTTGTTCCTTGGAAGGTTAGAAATTTATTCAAAAGTAATAAGCCTTGAGAATTTCTTTCTTAATTTTACAAAGTTTCCTTCCTGAACTCCAATTTTTGTCAACTTTCAAGACAAAAGCTGGCCGTTTTAGTTTATATTTTTATGAAGAGAAGATTTGATACGTATTTTCCCTGGCTGTTTACGGTCAGTGATTTTTTTGCATCCCTACTCTCATTGGCTGTAGCTAATTTTTTTTTACAGCGTTTTCATGTCTTGGGGGAAACTGAATTTTCAGCATACCTGCCCTTATCCCTTCTTTGGATTTTGATTTCCATACTTCGGAAGGATTACAAGATTGGGCGGACTGATGAGTATGATGCTACCTTAAGTAAGTTCTCAATTACGCTTCTGTGGTTTTTAGGTGCTACAGCAATCCTTTGGACGCCACTTCAGGTGGGAAATTACCGTTGGATTCAAATTGGCGCCTTAGGAGCTACCCTTGGCCTTCTGATGGGTTTTTTCAGAGTTGGCGTACAGTTGATTCTTAAAAAATACCGGGCATTGGGAAAAAATTTCCAAAATGCAATCATTGTAGGCAAGGGTACAACGAGTCCTAAACTGGTGGATGTTCTTCGGATTCGTAAGGACTTTGGGATCAATTTTTTAGGGTACTTTGACGATCAATCCGATTGCGATCAAACCCGAGGTGGCATTGGAGATCTATTTGAGATTGCTCCAAAGATGAACCTTGATTTGATTTATATCCATGAGAAATTGGATGCTAGCCTTGTAAAGCGCGTGATTGACTTCGCAGAAGAGCATTACATCAAGGTCAAGATGATTCCTGGAAAAAGCCTTCAACTTGAAAAAAGTTTATCCTTCTCTCGCTATGGAGATTTCTTTGTCATCAATGTCAACGAAACCCCCTTGGATCATCCTTTGAATAGTTTTGCAAAGCGGGTTTTCGACCTTGCATTTGCCAGTTTTGTGACGGTATTTATCCTCTCTTGGCTTATCCCTTTGGTTGGCTTATTGATCAAGTTGGAATCCAGAGGACCAATATTTTTTATCCAAGAACGAAACGGACTCAACAACAAGGTGTTTAGTTGCTTGAAGTTTCGGTCGATGACACCAAACGATTATGCTGACTCACATCAGGCAATAAAGGATGATCCACGCGTTACACCAATTGGTGCCTTTCTTCGAAAGACTTCCTTGGACGAGATGCCGCAGTTTTTGAATGTACTGATGGGAAGTATGTCGATTGTAGGCCCTAGACCGCATACTTTACCGATGAACGACACGTTTAGAACCCAAATAGAACGCTACAATTCCAGGCACAAAATTAAACCAGGTATTACGGGCTTAGCACAGGTAAAGGGTTACCGTGGAGAAATCGAGAACTCCTTCCAAATTAGATCTAGAGTGCGGTTGGATTATTTCTACATCAACAATTGGTCTTTTCTTCTAGACATGGAGATCATGGTCAAAACAGTTTACGAGTTGCTTTTCAATCGTGAAAATGCCTATTGATTTGGCGTACACTTGCCGCTATTGTCATTCAACTCAGGGAACAAATTTTTTAGCTACAGAGCGCATGCTCGGAATGGGAGGAGAGTTTACCTATACTTCTTGCACTTCTTGTGGTTCAATCCAACTTTCGTCTATCCCCGAAGATTTGGGGCCTTACTATCCTAGCGAGTATTATTCCTTCAGCTCCCTTCAATCCTCAGGCTTTTTTCGAAACCTGCTCAAAAAGATTCGGATTCAAGCCTATTTCGCGACTGGATTGAATTTTTTTTTACCACCCTTTGGGGGACAATGGCTCAAAAAACTCAGTCCTCGGGTTACCGACCGCATTGCAGATGTAGGCTGCGGCAATGGGCAGCTTTTGTATGAACTGCATGTTTCTGGATTTGAGGATCTGCATGGGTTTGATCCTTTTTTGGAGAAGGGCAGCCAGCTAGCCAGGGGTCTAACGCTCTGGAATAAAGAATTTGGCCAAACCGACCTTTGCTTTGATGTCGTCATGTTGCATCATTCGTTTGAACACCTGGCAGATCCTGAACAGGTATTGAAAGTCTGTTTTGATCGATTGAATCCTGGCGGTACGCTCTTGGTGCGCTGTCCCGTGGCGGATGCAGCGGTTTGGAAAGAAAAGCAATCGCTATGGGTTCAGCTGGATGCTCCTAGACACCTGACGATACCTAGTACCGGAGGCTTCGTTGCTGCGGCCCAACGTGTGGGCTTTGAGGTTCAGGAAGTTGTATTTGACTCTACGGCCTTCCAATTTTGGGGTACAGCGCTCTATGAGCAGGGAGAGAAGCTGGACAGCGGAAAAGTTAACGCCTTGTTTTCTGAAAAGCAGCTGGAAGAATGGGAGCAAAAAGCCATTCAATACAATCAGGAAGGTGTTGGAGACCAGGCTTGTTTCTTTTGTATCAAGCCCGGAAAAAAAGTTGAGGCATGAAAGGAATGGGCAAGTACTTCATCGGCCTCCTTCCTCCGCCAGCACTAGAGACCAGCCTTCACCAGGTTAAAGTAGATTTAAAAGCACATTTTCAAGTCAAATACGCACTCCAATCCCCTGCTCATCTTACCTTGAAGATGCCTTTTCGGTATAAGGAGGCAAAAGAACAGGAGCTAGTTATTCGTTTCACCAGTTTGCTGGAGGATCAGCCATCATTCACCCTCCAGCTCAAGGGCATAGGACAGTTCGGAAGGAGAAACATCCACCATCAGCTTGCACCTTCCAGCCCCCTGCTCGAACTCCAAACCAAATTGCGAGGGTTTTGTAAACGATACTTGCATCTGGTAGAGGAGCTCAGTGACCGCAATTATCAACCGCATATGACGCTAGCTTACAAAGACTTGAAGCAGAGCCATTTTGAAGAGGTGCTGGCCTTTGTAAAAAAAAATGCGGTACAGGCTGATTTTTTGGTGGACAGGGCCTATTTACTAAAAAATGTGGAGGGCCGATGGAAGGTTGTCGCTCCGCTTATTTTTGGCAATAGGGCAGAAATTCCACAACCTACTTCGAAAAGTGAAATTTTGTAGTAGCTAAACTTTCAGATTATAAACAATTTACCCTGAATTGAGGATTTAACTACACCACGATACACCCATGAAAAAAGCGCTAGTAGTTGGTTCGGGCATTGCCGGCATAGCATCCTCCATAAGATTGGCGGTGAAAGGGTATGATGTAGAGGTATTTGAAGCCAATGCCTATCCCGGAGGCAAGCTTTCTGCCATTGAGGGTAACGGCTATCGTTTTGATGCGGGCCCCTCTTTATTTACGTTGCCAGAGCAAGTGGAAGAATTGTTTGTTCTCGCAGGAAGGAACCCGATCGATCACTTTGAATACGAGCGCCTGGAGGTAGTGTGTCATTATTTTTGGGAAGATGGCAAGAAAGTAAAAGCCTGGGCCGATCCCGATCGCTTTGCGACTGAAGTAGCGGCGGAGCTTGGGGTTTCTGAACAAGGAATCAAGGAGGTATTGAAGCGTTCTTCATTTATATACGACCATCTCTCCCCCCTATTTATGCACCGCTCCTTGCACAAGTTGAGCACTTGGATAGGACCACAGGCAATTAAAGCCTACATGAATTTGGGAAAGCTCGGGCTTTTTTCGACCATGAATGCATTCAATAAGCGGATTTTGAAGGACCCCAAGCTGGTGCAGCTCTTCAACAGATATGCCACCTACAACGGTTCCGACCCCTACCAGACTCCGGCAACTTTGACCATTATTCCTCACCTCGAGTTTAATCTGGGAGCCTATTTTCCGAAGCAGGGCATGCATGACATCAGCATGAGCTTGTACAAGCTGGCCTTGTCCTTGGGTGTTCGGTATCATTTCAATGCGCCTGTAGAAGAAATTCTTGTCGAAAATCAACGGGCCTGCGGACTTCGAGTTCAGGGTAAAGAAGTTAACGGAGATCTTGTGGTCAACAACATGGATATGGTCAACGCCTACAAGACCATTCTCAAAAAGCAGGAACAACCTAAAAAACTATTGGAGCAGCCCAAGTCAAGTTCAGCGCTGATCTTCTATTGGGGAATAAGGCAGGTATTTGAGGAAGTGGGCATGCACAATATCTTTTTCTCGGAGGATTACGAGCAGGAGTTTGAACACCTATTTAAAAAGGGGACCATTTATGAGGATCCGACGGTGTACATCAACTGCACTTCAGTATGCAAGCCAGATGATGCACCGACTGGCGCCATGAATTGGTTTACGATGATCAATGTGCCCAACAACCAAGGCCAAGATTGGGATCAGCTGATTGCCAAGGCGAGAAAAGAAATCCTTGCAAAGCTGAGCCGTCTCTTGCATGCAGATATTGAACCATTGATCGACTTCGAGGAGATTTTAGACCCTAGAACCATTGAATCCAAAACTTCCTCTGCGCAGGGAGCCTTGTACGGTAACAGTTCCAATACCAGATTTGCAGCATTTTTGCGACATCCCAACTTTTCTAGTCAACTGGAGAACTTATACTTCTGTGGAGGATCCGTGCATCCGGGGGGAGGGATTCCTTTGGCATTGCTCTCTGCAAAAATTATGTCCGAGGACATACCCGAACTAAAAAACTAACCCTGGATCAAAAAAATATGATTATCCGCATTTATGCCAGTGGATTAAGAGGGATTTTTAACACTGCGGATAATCGTTCACAGACGACAGACCACAGACGACAGCCCACTTAATTGATTTTCAAACCTTAATTTCTTTGGTTATTGGTGAAAAATCGGATAATCATAAAAAAAGCGGCACATCAAAAGAGGCCGCTTTTTTAAGTTTGGGGAGGGAGTCTTAACCCACTCGCTCGTATTGGTTGAAGAAGAAGCTACCTTCAATGGCTGCATTTTCATCCGAGTCAGAACCGTGAACGGCATTGGCTTCAATGGATTTAGCGAAGATTTTACGGATGGTTCCTTCTGCTGCGTTTGCAGGGTTGGTTGCACCAATTAGGTTGCGGAAATCTTCTACTGCGTTATCTTTTTCTAGAATAGCAGCGATAATCGATCCAGAGGACATGTAGTTGCAAAGATCCATGTAGAACGGTCTTTCACTATGTACCTCATAAAATTTGCCAGCCAATGCTGGACTAAGTCGGGTAGCCTTTAGAGCAACGATTTTAAAACCTGCTTCTTCAATCATTTTTAAGATTGCACCTGAGTTACCGGCTTCGAAAGCATCTGGCTTAATCATGGTGAATGTTCTGTTTCCTGCCATGGGATTTGGAGTTTCATTGGTTTATTTCGGATGCAAAATTAGCCTTTTTGATTTATAATTTAATAGAAGCTGTAGAATTCTCTTTTAGGTGCTTCAGTATCAGTAAATTTCATGCTTTGGGAATTGTCTAAAATTTACTGACCTTTGTTGCCTCCGAAGCCAAAAGTGCAGCTGAATCAAATTAATGGAAGCTTTAGGTACGCTTATTCAAAAACTTTCCTCACCTAGGAAAATCGTCATTACCACTCATGTGAAGCCTGATGCTGATGCCTTGGGGTCTTCTTTGGGTCTATCCAACTACCTGATCAAGAAAGGGCACGAGGTTACGGTCATTACTCCCTCTGACTATCCTTATTTTTTGACGTGGATGAAAGGCAATGATCAAGTCTTGGACTTCTCCAAGGAAGGGGACCATAGGAAAGCCTTAGGGAAGTTGGAAGGGGCGGAGTTGATTTTCTGTCTTGATTTCTCTGTCCTGAATCGGGTCAATGAATTGGGAGAATTGATCCGTCAGTCTAAGGCATTTGTGGTAAATATTGATCACCACCAGGATCCAGAAGATTTTGCACAGTTTAGGCTATGGAGCACAGCAGCAGCAGCTACTTGTGAATTGGTGTATGAATTGATTGTGGCGCTTGGAGACAAAATCCTGATTGATAAACACATTGCTGCCTGTCTTTATGCCGGGATCATGACCGATACGGGAGGATTTCGTCATCCCAATACTACCAAAAATGTCCACTTAGTGGTGGCAGAACTCTTAGAAGCTGGTGCAGATGCCACAGCGATTGCCAACCTGATTTACGACTCCAATTCCTTAAATAGGCTCAAATTCATTGGATTTGCCATCACAAAACGTTTGGTGGTGCGAGAAGATTTGCATTTAGCCTATTTTGTGATCAACAAAAAAGATCTTAAAAAATATCAAAGCCAGACAGGAGACACCGAAGGTTTGGTGAATTATGCCTTATCTTTGGATGGCGTGAAGTTGGCTGCTTTATTTTCCGAACGAGAAGATGGCGTAAAAATCTCCTTCCGTTCAAGTGTCGATGTGGCGGTGAATAAGTTTGCAGCTGCTCATTTTGGCGGAGGAGGCCATAAAAATGCAGCCGGAGGCAAATCTTCCTTGAGCTTGAAAAAGACAGTTGCACGATTTGAGTCCCTTGTTCAAGAGTACCAAGAAGACCTATTTTATTCCAAAGAAATACCTACGCTATAACTCCAATCTTAAAAATTTGAAATTCACCTATCCTTTTATGAAAAATCACAAATCCATTGTTCTCATTTTTGCCCTAATCGTTGGGTTAGGCACGCTTTCTTCTTGCAAAAAAACTAAAGTAACGGAGAAAGATGCCATTGAATTTACCTACATCAAACAAGGCAAGGATAAGCCGGCAAATGGTGAATTTCTATTGTATAATCTTGAGATTTTGACTCAAGCTGACTCAGTAATCTACAGCACCTTGACGCAACCTTTCCCAGGCTATTTGATGGCCAATGACACCATCAAACCTCAGAATGGCATGGATGAGATCTTTTTGGCACTTAGAAAAGGCGATTCCATCACTTTCGAGGCAGCGGCTAAGATTATTTTCAGTGGCAACCAACCTGCTCCAATTAAGGAGGATGACCTTATCAAAGTTCGATTGGGTGCGTATGATGTAAAAACGGAAGCAGACATGCAGGCTTTCTATGAAGAGGCGATGGCGAAAGAACAAGAAAAGGCAGCCGAGCGCGCCAAGACACTTTTGGTAGAAGAAGCAAAAACGATTGAAGCCTACCTTGCTAAGAACAACCTAAAGGCACAAAAAACAGAAAGTGGGCTGTACTATGTGATTGAAAAAGAAGGAACTGGCGAGGCGACTACTCCAGGAACCACCTTGTCTGTGAACTATGCAGGATACCTGATCACCGGAGCTTTGTTTGACACTTCTTACCCAGATCTAGCCAAAGCAAACAACATGTTTAGCGAAGAGCGTCCTTACGAGCCGCTACCAGTCAATGTAGGCATGGGTCAAGTAATCCCAGGATGGGATGAGGGCTTGATGCTATTGAAAAAGGGTTCTAAAGCTAAATTGATTATTCCTTCTCCACTTGGTTATGGAGAAAGTGGCGCAGGTGCAATGATTCCTGCCAACTCTATCCTTGTGTTTGACGTAGAAGTAACCGACGCTAAGAAATAAGGCGTAAAATTTTAATTCAAATCACCCAAGACCTATGAAATCCAGACTATTTGCTGCTTTGACTTTGCTTTTCGGAGCGTTTTCCTTGCTTTCTTGTGTGGATGCCGATCAAACCCAAGAGGTTATCTTGGTGCGGGACAAGGAAGCCATCGAAAAGTTTCTCAAAGAGAATCCCATTTCGAGTGTAAAGGAATACAGCGAGCCTATAGAAGGGTTTTACATGTTCTGGCAAGTTTCAACCAAACCAGAGCGAAACAGTCTGTTGCGTGGAGATACTGTCAGTGTCAACTATGTAGGTAAGACGCTCAACAAAAAGATTTTCGATACCTCTGTCGAGCAGGTGGCCCGAGATAATGGCATTTTCAGTGCTGGAAGAAAATACCAGCCACTTCGATATGCCGTAGGCTATGGATTTACCATCACGGGATTTGAATTTGCGATTTCGATGATGCATCCAGGAGAAAAGGCTACGGTCATCTTCCCTTCTCGTCTTGGTTATGGAACTCAATCCAGTGGCTCTATTCCTGCAAATTCTCCCTTGATCTTTGAACTTGACCTCGTACAGGTCAAAAAAGGCCCGAATCTAAATCCATGATGCGTAATCTTCTAATCGTATTCATTTTTGCGCTAGTTGGCCTCAGCTCTTGTGAGACTCCTAACCCATTTAATCAAGGGCCTGCCTATGATTTTGAGGGGAACCTTGCCACAGATCGTAAGAAAATTGCTGCATACCTAGATACGGCAAAAATAGACAGCATTTACCGGATCCATGATCCAAGTGGTGTGGTGGTTATTGTTCATCAGGAGGGCAAGGGTTCTCGTCCAACCAACAATACTGTGGTCTATACCGACTACATTGGAAAATTGATGACCACTGGAACGGTCTTTGACACTTCTTATGAGGATGTTGCTCGACTCAAAAACATATTTGTGACGGGCAGAGTCTATGCACCAATTAGTTTTGTAATTGGTGGCGCCACCGTAATTTCAGGTTGGGATTATGGGTTCAAACGACTCCGACCGGCCTCTAAGGCAACGTTTATTATTCCTTCGCCTTTAGGCTACAGCAATCAGAAAAACAACGACAAAATCCCAGAGAACTCGGTCTTGATCTTCCAAGTAGATTTCTTAGGAATCGATTAATAAAGGGGCTTTGAGCCCCTTTTTTTGTTTTGGCACCAAGCTCCTTTTTTCAAGGGGTAAGCCGCCTTTGGCTTCAAAATTCTTTCTAACTTGTCCCTGCAATGCCCCATAAGGAATGAATGCGGGCGAACTTGTCAGAACCAACGAACCCAAATGACTTACTTTTTATGAAAATTGGAATCATCCGTGAAGGGAAAATCCCGGCGGATCACCGCACACCATTTACTCCAGAGATTCTTCATGAAATTCAAAAAAGGGTTGGTGATAGCTTGTCGATTTGCGTGGAAACAAGCGCGTTTCGCTGCTACACAGATGAGGAGTACCTAGAGCAAGGGATTGAGGTGGTCAGCGACCTATCCAAAGCTGATGTTCTATTTGGGGTGAAGGAAGTGCCGATTGACCAATTGATTCCCGGAAAGACTTACTTTTTCTTTTCGCATACGATTAAGAAGCAACCACGAAATAAATCCTTACTGCAAGCCATCTTGGCCAAGTCCATCCGCCTGATAGACTATGAGCTATTGAAAAATCCTCAAGAGGAACGGGTAGTTGCCTTTGGGCGATGGGCGGGTGTTGTGGGCGCTTACAATGCTTTTTGGACCTATGGAAAGAAGACAGGTCTTTATGAATTGCGAAGGGCGGCAACTTGCAAGAATTTGGAAGATCTAAAAGTAGAGTTGAGGAAGGTGGTCCTTCCTCCAATCAAAATTATAGTAACTGGTAGTGGCAGAGTTGGCAAAGGGGTTTTAGAAATCTTGGAGATTTTGGGGGTTCGAGAAGTGGAACCTCAGGAATTTCTGAGTGATGACTTTGAAGAAGCAGTGTTTACTTGCCTTTCCTCAGCTGACTATTTGCGAAGAAAATCCGATGGGGGCTATGAGCGAGCCCATTTTTATGCCAATCCAGAAGCCTATGAAAGCCAATTTTTACCGTTTGCGCAGGCAGGGGAAATTTTAATTGCCGCAGCCTTCTGGGATCCTAAAGCTCCTCGCCTGTTTGAGCTAGAAGCCATTCGATCCCCTAAGTTTTCAATTTCGGTAATCGCAGACATTACTTGCGACATCAACGGTTCAATTCCTACCACTCGGCGCGCATCCACCATTTTGGATCCAGTGTATGATGTGGACCGAGATAGCATGCAGGAGCTTCCGCCTTTTGGAAAGCAGCACAGTATCTCCGTGATGGCCATTGATAATTTGCCTTGTGAACTCCCAAGGGAATCCTCGACAGAATTTGCCCGACAGCTTCGGGAATGGGTGGTGCCGGAATTGGGGAAAGACATTTCACCAATCTTGGAAAAGGCCACCATTGCCCGTGACGGAGATTTGACCCTCGAGTTTATGTATTTAAGCGATTACGTGACAGCTACTCCTTGATCTATTTATGCAACTAAATCGTTATCTGGAATCCACCCTACTAAAGCCTACTGCCACAGATCGAGAGATTGATTTGTTGATAAATGAGGCGATTGAAGCTCAATTTATTGGGGTATGCGTACCTCCTTTCTGGGTAAAAAAGACAAAGCGAGAGTTGCAAGATCAGGACATACAGGTAGTCACTGTGATTGGTTTTCCTTTTGGGTTTGAGGCTACTGAAACAAAGGTGTCTGAAGCGAAGACCGCGATTCAAAACGGTGCGGATGAGTTGGACGTGGTCTGGTCCCAAACAGCCTTCCATTCGGGCATGTCCTGGCCCAAAATAGAATTAGCACAGTTGGCCAAGGTCTGTCATGAGTCAGAAAGGATCCTGAAAGTGATTATTGAAACCGCCTACTTGAGTCCTGCACAAATCCGAGAGGCTTGTTTGATTTGTCAGGATGCGGGAGCAGATTTTGTTAAAACTTCTACAGGCTATGCCCCTTACGGAGCCAGGGTGGAGGACATCAGTTTGATGCGGGAGGTATTGCCTTCTACGATTGGGATTAAAGCAAGCGGAGGAATAAAAACGCTCGAACAAGCTTTGGCTCTGATTCAGGCAGGGGCTGATCGCTTAGGTACAAGCGCTGCAAAATCCTTGATGGATGAATGGAGAAGGGGAACTGCTTAATTGGTTGTAAAGTAGATCAGTAGAAAGGGAATGATGAAGAAGGTGAGTAAAATATAGGCAAACACCACCAATCGATATTTCATCGATATTTTCCCCATGAAGTTGGCAATGCCAATTGGAATTTTTCGGATGACAGGTATGGGCAAAAAAATCAAGGCTCCAATACTATTGAAACACACATGGACTAAGGCTAAGGCGATGGCTGCTTCTGGCTTATAAATGGATGCAATAACGGCCGTCATGGTAGTCCCAATGTTTGCCCCGATGATAAAGGGAAAAACCTTTGCTAACGATACTTTTTTGCTAGCCACCAAAGGCACCACCAAAGAAGTGGTCACCGTACTGGATTGAACAGCTGCAGTAAAGAATAGACCATAAAAAAATGCAAGCCCTGTTTTTTGAAAAATGACTTTATTGATATCCTGAAATGTGTTTTTGATGAAAGACTTGTACATGGCTGTTGACAAGACTTTGATCGCAAAAAACACAAGAATAACTGATAAAATCATGGACACCATAGGTTGGTTGATCTGGGTGACTACCCATTCTGTCCAGGTTCGTGTAAACATTCTGTTGTAGACAATGGGCCCTTGGAAGCTATTGTCTGAGGCAAACCAGCTGGCAATGTGACTAGCCGTATTGGATAGAAATCCAAAGTAGATTTCAAGGGGAAAAAGTAAAATGACGGTGAGAATATTGAAAAAGTCGTGGGATATCCCCGCAGAAAAGGCCCGTTGGAATTCCTTTTTGTTCATCAAATAGGATAAGGACACGAGTGTGGAGGTCAAGGTGGTACCGATGTTGGCTCCAAGAACGATAGGAACCGCTTGCTGTAACGTGAGATTTCCGGAGGCTACAATTGCTACTAGACTGGCGGTAACCGTGGAGCTACTTTGTATCAAAGCGGTAACCAATAAACCAATAAAGAGGCTGATGAAAGGATTTTTAGTGGCATTTAAAATTTCTAGAGCAATTCCTCCATTGATGTTTCCCACACCAACGGTAAGGAGATCAATAGCAAAAATGAATAAAAGCAAGGCTAGGATTACCTGCAGATATTGAAAAAAATTACTTTTGGTAGGACTTTCCTGCTTCTCCAATTTTTCCATTTCTTAGTGATGCTATCAAATTAAATTGATTTCCAATTGTGCATCTTCATTTCCTACTTTCAAGCAAGGATGAGTTACAAAAGTTGACTTTTTTTTCCTAAAATCAATTTAGGATTTTGTTTAATGGCATTGTTTTTCTTTCTTTTAACAATTTAATAACACGGGTTGCGGAATATCTTATCTATTTTTGACCTCGGTACCTACTCTTCCTAGCATGGCCAAGCAAAAGCCGATTGATCAGAATATAAATCAAGAATACATTTCAAAGAAGGTCTCAGGGATTTTTAATTTGGCGAAAGCTGAACGCCCTTATTTAATTCTTCTTGCAATCCTCATTTCTATTGCAGGATTTATTACCGAATATACCTACGCTGCCATGTGGTTTGGATTTGCACTCGCTGCTTATTCTGCCATTGCCAATGACAGTATCCAGACCATTGGGACATTTATTGTTTCCAATCAAAATACGAAGTGGTACTGGTTGTGGCTGTTTATCGGATTGATTTGGGTGGTCACGATTACCTACAGTTGGTTTGTTTTCGAGGGGGATGTTTCTTTCCAACTACTCAGTACCCCAGGATTAGAAAAAGCACCCGAAAGTTTTGTCTTTCTACAGTTGGCAGCCCCAATTGTCTTGCTGATCATGACACGAATGAGGTGGCCAGTATCTACCACCTTTTTGTTGCTTAATGTATTTACGTACAAGGCAGGAACGATCGTATCTGTGATGAGCAAAAGTTTTTATGGCTACATTTTGGCCTTCGTACTAGCGATCCTCGTTTGGTATATTTTAGAGCGTTTTGTAAAAAACTTTCTTAAAGGGGAGGCAAAGCCCTACTGGATGGTCTTGCAATGGATTACTTCAGGAACACTTTGGGCAATTTGGATTATGCAGGACGCGGCCAATATTGCTGTGTTTTTACCCCGCCAATTGAATGTTGTTGAATTTGCGGTTTACACGGGAGTTGTATTCTTTGGTTTAGGGATCATCTTTTTCCTAAAGGGGGACAAAATTCAAGACATCATTAATGAGAAAACAAACGTTGCTGATGTCCGAGCAGCCACGATGGTTGACTTGGTCTACGCAGTTATTTTGTTCTATTTTAAAATGTACAACAATGTTCCAATGAGTACCACTTGGGTATTTATAGGACTATTGGCTGGACGAGAGTTTGCAATCGCAATGGGCAAGCATGGAAAAGCGAAAAGTAGAGGTGCTTGGCTAGAACGCGCCTTCCGATTGGCCAAAAAGGACGTGTGGAAAGCCCTTGCAGGTTTAGTGGTATCCCTAATCCTGGCGATGGTGATCAACAAAGGGGTTCGCGAAGAAGTTTTCGCCGTCTTTAATTTCTAAAGCTTTTGGAAATTTTTTCCCATGAGTACTTCATGAATGAAGCCTTCAAGCAAGCAAAGATTGCGTTTGAAGAAGGGGAAGTGCCCGTGGGAGCAGTAGTGGTCTCAAAAAATAAAGTGATTGCACGAGCCTACAATCAGACTGAAAAACTAACTGATGTAACGGCTCATGCAGAGGTGTTGGCAATCACTGCCGCTGCCAACTACCTTGGCGCAAAATACCTCAACGAATGCCGCTTGTATGTGACTCTGGAGCCCTGTCCCATGTGTGCAGGGGCACTTTACTGGGCCCAACTAGGGGAACTTTACCTTGGAGCCACAGACCCCAAGAGAGGATATCTTCAGTGCAATTCCCAAATGCTCCATCCCAAAACCAAGGTGTTTACTGGATTGATGGCAGAGGAGTCAGAGCAACTTATGCTGAAATTTTTCAAAAACTTGCGAAAAAAGACATTTTGATTGACGAGAACTTTTTGTCTAAAAGTCTGGTTTAGAAGACATAAAAAAGCACACAAAATTTTTATCTTTACTACACATTAAAACCTACACTCATGGCTTTTGAACTACCCTCACTTCCTTATGCACTGAATGCATTGGAACCCCATATCGATGCACGAACCATGGAAATTCACCATGGAAAGCACCATAACGCTTACGTGACTAACTTAAATGCTGCTATCGCTGGAACAGATCTAGAAGGTAAATCTTTGGAGGAGCTGATGAAGGTGGCAGGATCAAATGCGGCTGTGAGAAACAACGGAGGTGGACATTGGAACCACAGCCTGTTTTGGCAAATTCTATCTCCTGCTGGTGGAGGCCTTCCTACTGGTGAGCTTGCTGCAGCTATCGATGCCAAATTTGGCTCATTTGACGCCTTCAAAGAGACCTTCAACAAAGCTGGGGCTACTCGCTTTGGCTCAGGCTGGGCTTGGCTTTGTGTTGACACAAAAAAAGAACTTTGTGTTTGCTCCTCTCCAAATCAAGACAATCCCCTAATGGATGTGTCTGATTGCCCAGGCACCCCTATTCTAGGACTAGATGTATGGGAGCATGCCTACTACCTACACTACCAAAACCGTCGCCCAGATTACATTGCGGCCTTCTGGAACTTGGTCAACTGGGAGGAAGTAAGCAAGCGATACGCTGCTGCGAAGTAAACTAGTTGAAAGTTGATTTTCTAAAATCCCGAGCAGCCCGTTCGGGATTTTTTTGTTCCATTTTGGAAAAACACTGTTCGAAAATGAGACAGTACTCTATTTTCTTGCCCTCTAAATCCCGCTTTCCAGCAATTTTTTACATTTTTTTCTAATTGGCACATCCTTTTCATAGAAAAATGCATCTACTAGAAAACTAAGCCAACTATTTCCTTCATGAAGACCCGTCACTTTTTATTCTTAGCCATCTTTATCTACCTGCTAGGAATCAGTACGCTTGCCGCTCAATCCAACCCACCAACCTTGTTGCGCGGAACCATTACCAACCAAAAAGGAGAGCCCGTGGCATTTGCCAATGTGGCGGTACTTTCTACGGATAGCGTGCTCGTGGAAGGAGCTGTCTCAGACGAAGCAGGGAGCTTCTCCATTTCATCCACGAAGACGGCTCAGGTGAAGCTTGTGATTTCTTCTTTGGGGTACAAAACTTATACTTCCGAAGTGTTTGAGCTAAAGCAGGGTCTGGTGAAAGATTTTGGAACGCTCTTACTCGAAGATGAACTCACCGGCCTAGATGAGGTCACTGTCAATGCAACTCGTCCACAAATCATCATTGAACCCGATAAGACCATCGTCAATGTGGAAGGCACGGTCATGGCAGAAGGGGCCAACGCCCTCGATGTATTGGGAAGATCTCCTGGGGTATTCATTACCTCGGATGGAAGTATCAATCTGAATGGAAGAACAGGAGTTACGGTGATGATTAATGACCGGCCCATGTACATGAGTGCTGCTGATTTGACCAGCTTTTTACGTTCCATGTCCGCGGACAACATCAAAAGTATTGAAGTCATTACTAGTCCATCCGCTCGGTTTGATGCGGAAGGAGCCGCAGGGGTGATCAACATTCAGCTCAAGAAAAATACAGTGGATGGTGTTTTTGGGAATGTGATGCTCGGAGGCCAATACAATGGAAAAGCTGCCCCTAATACCGGCCTCACACTCAATGTTAAAAAAGGAAAGTGGACTACAAACGGGACCTTCAATTACAATGAATATGTAGAAATAAATGACCTTGAAATCACTCGAAACTTTCAAGTGGAAGGAGGTAAATCCACCTTTCTGCAAGATTCACGTATTGTCGAGCGAAGCCATACTCCGTCTTTCACTGGGGCTGCGAATTATGAATTAACTCCCACTCAGAATTTGGGAATCAATGTCCAAGCATCCACAACCTCAAGCAATGGGATTAATGATTCGGGTACCTCCATATCCAACCCCGGACAACTCAATACGACAAGCTTCAGCTCAATCAATGATTCTGAAGACCAGACGAGTAGGCTCTTTACCAACTTACACTATGACGCAAAGTTGGATACGCTTGGGGGGAAGATTTCAGCTGACCTAGACTTTACAGTGATGGAATTGGCAAGTAGTGCCTTATTGAACAATTCCTATTCGAATGGATTGACTCCACCAATCCAGAGTACCGATCGCGTATTGACGCTCAACGACATGTACTACACCATCTTGACTTCCAAGGTGGACTGGATCAAACCCCTCAAAGGAGGAAAGGTACTCGAGGCTGGGCTAAAAGGGAGCTGGGTAGAATCAGACAATAACCTAGACCTAAGCCGAGGCATCGGCGATGGGCAGCTGCAACCCGATCCCAACTCCAATCGGTTTATTTACCAAGAAAATGTATTGGCCGCCTATACTTCGTTGAAGGGAGATTTTTCTCCAAAGCTATCCTATCAGGCGGGCTTGCGGATGGAAAATTCCGACGTCACAGGAACTTCCAAGACCCTCAATCAAGTCAACAATCAAAAATATACCAACCTGTTTCCAAGCGTATTTTTACAGCACAAGATCAGCGACAGCTATCAAATAGTCTACAATGTGAACCGACGGATCACACGACCCAATTACCGTTTGCTCAATCCGTTTGTGTATTACATCGATCCCCTCACTACTGAAAAAGGAAATCCGAGTCTGAGACCTCAGTATTCTACAAACCTTGAGATGGACCATGTCATCAAAGGAGCCTATCAGTTTACCTTGGGCTACAGCGTTACCGAGGATGCGTTTATGCAGGTCTTTGAGCAAGATGAGGAGGCGCGAAGCAGTACCACCTTCACTGCAAATTTTGACAAAACCAAGAATTTCAATTTTCAAGGTGTGGTGCCTGTTGAATTGACAAAATGGTGGAACAGCTCCAACCTCGTTCAGGTAAACTACAATAAATTCAAGTCTCTACTTGGAAAGGATATTTTGGATGTAAGCCAGGTTTCCTATCTCCTAAGAACCCAGCATAACTTCATTCTACCCAAAGGATTCAAGTTTGAATTAGTAGGCATTTACCTCAGTCCTCAGATTTGGGGGCAAGGAGAAATTGGAGGATTTGGATGGGTGGATGCTGGAATGACCAAATCGTTGATGAAGGACAAACTTTCCTTATCCATCAATGGGGGAGACCTTTTCCGTACCAAATGGATTCGAGCCGCCATCGATTTTTCCGACATAGACACCCAAATTCGCCAATATCGGAATGATCAGAACATACGAATCACGCTTCGCTACAACTTCTCCAAAGGAGAAAGCTTCCGCGTGAATTCCAACTCCGGTAGTTCTGAGGAACGTAAGCGCTTGGATTAAGAGTAGTTTGTTGATGTGTACCTGCCCCCAAAAAAGCACGACTTGTTGGGGGCATTTTTTGTATTGAAGGGGAAGACACCATTTTTTCACAACGCTATTTTTTCGACCTTCGGAAATGCATTGTTGGGATTTCCATACACATCTCGAAGGTCAGCCCTATTCCATCTTCCAGGCAGGAGGGACCAAAATAGAGGCAGGTATTCCCGTTTCTGTAGGGATTCATCCTTGGGAAGTTGCTCCCGATTGGGAGGCTGCTTTTGAAAAAATCAAACTTGCCGCAGTCCAGAATCCAGGAGTCTTGGCGATTGGAGAGGCGGGGTTCGACCGCCTAAAAGGCCCTGATATTTCCCTTCAAAAAGCTGCCTTTTATGCCCAAGCAAACTTGGCTTCTCATCTGGAAATCCCCCTGATTTTGCATTGTGTCAAGGGACATGACCTGCTGATGGAATACCTGAAATCAACGAAGAATCCCCCTGCTATCCTCTGGCATGGTTGGAATCAAAAGCCTGAGTTGGGAAGGCAACTGCTCCCCTTTCCTGTGTTTTTTTCTTTTGGGAAGCAGTTGCTCCAGCCTGGCAGCAATGCCGCTCATTGGCTATCGGCATGTCCTTCCGATCGCGTATTTTTTGAAACCGATGATTCAGCACTGGAAATTGCTGCGATTTATCAAGCCGCTTCCCTAATTTTACAGCTTCCCGAGGCAGTGCTAGCGGAGCGCGTGATTGCCAACTGGAATGCCATTTCCAATAGAAAAATCTCATGAATGAATTTGCCTGGCTGAGCCGGACCGAGTTGATCGTAGGGCGTGAAGGCCTTGAAAAATTAGCCTCCAAACATGTCCTCGTAGTAGGACTTGGAGGTGTAGGCTCTTTTGCCGCCGAGTTTATTGCTCGCTCAGGCGTAGGGGCAATGACGATTATTGATGGAGACACCGTGGATATTTCCAATGTCAATCGACAGCTACCAGCCACCCAACTCAATGTGGGTCAAGCGAAGGCAGGTTGGATGGAAGAGCGTTTGCTGGCCATCAATCCAAAACTCAAGTTACAGGCGATCAAGAAATTTTTGGATCCTTCTCAGATGACTGAGCTTTTGGAAGCCAACCACTACGATTATGTGGTGGATTGCATCGATAGTTTCACTCCAAAAATGCATCTGATTGAAGGAGCCAAGAACCGTGGATTTCCTTTGGTAAGTTCCATGGGGGCTGGAGGCAAGGTAGATCCTACCCAAATCAAAGTAGTTGACTTTGAGGATACCCATCAGTGTAAGCTGGCGAAGATGCTGCGAAAGCGACTGAAAAGAAGAGGAATTGAAGGTGGGTTTAAGGCAGTATTTTCCACCGAGGTAGTGATTAAAGAAAGCCTCATGCTCACCGACGGTAAAAACTTCAAAAAATCGGCCTACGGAACCATGTCTTTTCTCCCTGCAGCATTTGGCTGTGCCTGCGCTGCCACGGTAGTCAACGATTTATTAGCTTCCTGATACTGGGTTAAAATGGTACAAGAAGATAAGTAGCCCTACAAATGCAGGTTTCTTTTGATCCTTGATTTCTAGGGTCACCTCTACTTCTGCCTTGATGGTGCCGCGAAGGTTGCTGATGTTTTTAAGACCCGCCACCAAGCGCACTTCGCTGTCCACGGTGACGGCTTGGGCAAATCGAAGATTTTCGATCCCGTAATTGATCATCATTTTCAGGTTATTGACCTGCACGATTTGTTCCCAAAGGTAGGGTACGATGCTCAGGGTCAAGTACCCATGGGCAATGGTATTCCCAAAAGTTCCTTCTGCCTTGGCGCGTACTGGGTCGGTATGAATCCATTGGTGATCTAGGGTTGCCTCGGCAAAGCGATTGATTTGCTGCTGGGTGATCTGAAAATAGTCCGAGGCCCCGAGTTCTTTGCCTAAATAGGATTCAAATTCTTCAAAGCTGCCAATAGCGATAGGGGACATAGGAGGGGAGGTTTAAGAGATAAGGAATTCGAAAATAGGAAAAAGTAGGGAAGCGAATTTTTCAATGGGTAAAAAAGTTTCATCTTCGTTCTTTAAAGTATCGCTACCCTACTTTATTTTTTGTCAATGGCAAACTATGTGCATGGTTTTGATCCAGAAGAGCAGCTTCGATTGCAAGCTCAGGCAGGGATTTTAGCCCCCATGGTGTACCGTGAGATTGACTTCAGTGGTTGCCAAAACCTTTTGGAAGTAGGCTCTGGAGTGGGGGCACAAACGCGGATACTTTTGGAAAGATTTCCACAGCTAAGGATTACCTGTGTAGATTCTTCTGCGGTTCAATTGGCTCAAGCGCGGATCAATTTGGCTTCTTTTGGGGATCGGGTGCGTTTTGTGGAGCAGGACGGCTGCAGCCTCAGCCTTTCCGAAAGCTTTGATGCGGCATTTCTTTGTTGGACTTTGGAGCATGTTTCTTCACCAATTCAACTTTTGGTCAAGCTCAAGCTACATCTTCAGCCAGGTGCTCGTGTTTATGTGACCGAAGTGTTTAATTCCAGTTTGTATACCTCTCCTGGATTTCCCCATTTTAAACATTATTTTGAGGTGATGAGCTCCTTTCAGCGGAAAATTGGAGGGAATCCTGATGTGGGAATTGAATTGGGGAATCTGCTCACGGAGGCTGGATTTGCTACTTGCACTACCCGCTTTGATGGATTTTACCTGGACCAGCGAAGTGGGGATTCTCGCAAAATCTTTACCGCTTACTGGATTGAATTACTTAAAAGCGCGGCTCCTGCACTCTTGGAATCCGGAGACTGTTCTTTTCAGGCACTAAAGTTGATGGAAGAAGATTTAGAAAAAATTGGCAATGACCAAAATGCCATTTTTTTCTATCAATTTGTACAAGCAAAAGCCACCCTTTAATTCGTATAGATGAAAGCGATTCGTTGGATTGGAAAATTAATCTGGAAGACCTCCCTATGGTTTCTAGGACTTTCGATAGGGTTAGTCATTTTATACCGATTTGTGCCGGTGCCCATTACGCCCTTGATGGTGATTCGATTGGTGGAACAGGCAATTGATCCAGAGAAAGAGGTGCGCCTAGTGAAGGATTGGGTTCCTATCTCAGAGATGTCAAGGCATGCCCCTCAAGCAGTAGTAGGTGCGGAGGACCAGACCTTTATGAAGCATAATGGATTTGATTTCAAATCGTTAAAGAAAGCTTGGGAGGGAAATAAAAAGAATAAGCGCGTGAAAGGGGCGAGTACCATTACGCAGCAAACCGCAAAAAACGTATTTCTATGGCCCTCAAGAAGTTATGTGCGGAAAGTGTTTGAGGCCTATTTCACTGTCTTGATTGAGATTTTTTGGTCCAAAGAACGGATCCTTGAAGTGTACCTCAACGTCATTGAGATGGGCGATGGGATCTACGGGATTGAAGCAGCTTCTCAAACCTTTTTTGATAAAAGTTCATCCAAGCTCTCAAAGGGGCAGGCCGCATTGATTGCAGCGGTATTGCCCAATCCTAGGCGCTGGAGTCCTGCAAGACCTACTTCCTACATCAAGGGAAGGCAAGGATGGATCATGAGGCAGATGAGCAACCTCTCGCCTACAGGCTTTGGGAAATAAATTTGAAGATTAAATGTTAAAATATAAAAAAATCGGGAAGTGATTTTTCTGAGCTTTTTTATAGTTTCTAGATGAGAATCTGGAAGCTTTGTAAAGCTCTTGTTTCCAAATATTGTATGGTATTCAAGTAAACTTACGGCAATAAAGCCCCAAACATTGCTAGAGTTTTGGGTTTTATTTTTTGGCAAAAACACCTCATTTTTTCCAAATTTGGCAGGTTAAAAAATGCAAGAAAAATTTATCCACAATTTCAATTATTTATCCACAATAACATTTAGATAATATATAAATAATTGATAATCAGTTTATTATATCAAAAATCAAAAAGGCATTTTTGTGGATAATTTTAGTCAACTCTTTAAAAATAAGGAAGTTAAATTTCAAAAAAGTGGATAAATAAAAATTCAAAATTTTCTACTAAGAGCTCTGTATCTGTTCCATTTATTTCTGCAATTTTTTGCCAAAGACATAGAAGATTTTTGGCTTGGAAACAAGTCCCAAATAGTGGTTATTTTTCATTAAAAGAAGATTCCAATTTCCAGAGCGTCCAAACCTTTTCATTGCCGATTGCATATTTTCCGTTGAAAATAGAATTTCTCGGGGATGGTGCATGTGATGTCCCACTCGGATGCTTTTTTGCTTTTAGTAGGATAGGATTTAAGGCTTCTCAAGAAGTGCTTTATCCAATGCCAGCAGTGATTTCAAGATCAAGCGAACAGTCGCTTGATAGAAGTCAGGATGGATTCCTGCAAAGGAATCGCTTGGCTGATGGTAATCCACATGATCCTCCACTCCGAAATACAAGTGAGGGACTTTCTTTTCAAAAAAGGCACCATGGTCGGAAGATCTAGTCCAATCCTCCGCTCCCGTGCCCGGTGTATCGTGGCCAAAGCGGAGGGTTGAACCTGCCTCGCCTGGAATTTTTTCCAAGATAGTTTTGAACTGGGGGTAGTAGTGGGTTCCTGAAACAAACACTTCTTTCGCTTCGCTTCGCGAAAGCATGTCCATATTTACATTAAGCAGGATTTGCTCTAAAGGAAAGGGGAAATCATTTACCAAGGCTTTTGCGCCCTGAAGCCCCATCTCCTCTGCATCCAAGGCGGCAAATAACATGCCGTGCTGGGGACGATTTTTTGAAAAATATTCGGCTAAAACCAACAAGGCCGCAGTGCCCGAGGCATTATCATCGGTTCCATTGTAAATTGAATCACCCGCTGCATTCGGTCTTCCAATGCCTACATGATCGTAATGGGCTGTGACTACAATCACTTTTTTGGAGGATTTTCCAGGAATAAACCCCACAATATTGGTGGCATCCACCAGCATTTTTTTTGTTCTTCGGTTTTCAAACGAGAATTTTTGAATATAATCTGGATAAAGGGATTCGACCAAGTTCAAGCCAGTAAGCTCTTTTAAGATGTACTTTTGAGCCATGTTGCTGCCTTTACTTAGGGGGCTTCTTCCCTCGAGTGCATCCGAGGATAAGTATTCCAAATGACCTAGAAGTTTCTTGCCATCAATTTCTTGGGCAAATGTGCCCGTAAAGGAGGCGAGAACTAAAATTATTGTAACTAATTTGCGTTGTAGGAAATGCATCAGAAAAAGGATTGGTGAACTACTGCTGTAAAAATACAGACCTTGAGTTCAATCCCTCAGAAATTTTATGAAATATAGCTACGCACTGCTTTTTTTTCTTTTGGTATCCACCTTTGCCCAGGGGCAGGGCATTCCTCCTACATTCTTTGCCGGCAAATCCATCATTTTGGTATCGAATGATCCTGGCGCGAAGCCTGCAATCACTTGGCAGGCACTAGCAGACAGTATCCACCCCTTCTTGGTACGTGCTGGAGGAGATCCAGTGGGGTATTATGAACTCGAACAGGTAGCCTTGTCCACTGCGCTACAAGCGGAATATGCCAAGGCCTTTTTGCAAAGACAAGTCCAAAATGTGGTATTGATCACCCGCCAGAAAACCCAACTAAGCATTCATGTGGGCAAATTTTCGGGAGAGGGGAAAATCATTGAAAACACTTCCCTTTTTGAAATTTCTGGAAAGGATTTGAAAACCGTTGGGCAGCAGTTTGCAGGGATTGGAACTGCAGTCCCAACTAAAAATTTGCTAGTTGCTGACTTGGCAGAGTTTCCCACTTTAGGCACGCAGTCCATTGCTGCCAATTCTCAGAAGTGGATTTCAAGAAATCCGCTAAACTTGGACGTCTTTCGTCTTGGAATTCCACTTGAAGGAACTTCTGCCATCAATGGTCCGATCAACTACTATCGTTATGAGGTCTATGGGAAATCCCCTGAAACCCTGCTTGCCGAGCAAACCGCTCAAAAAAGTGGGCTTGAGGAAATTTTTTCAAGCAAATATCCCCATGAGGTGGCCTGGCTGGTCGAAACGAAGACCAACCAAGAGTTGCTAGCAGACCGCATTCAATTTTTACTCGTTAAGGTAGAAGGCAGACAAGCTGACCTGATGAAAAGCATGGGGCTTGAACCCATAACAGGAGAAGAAGGGGCTAAAACGGTGGTGAAATATTACATCCGCTTTCTAGTTCGTGAGGAGCTTTATCTTGGGCCCACCTGGGACGCTCACCCGGATTGGAAGGTTTCCCTCAATCAATTTTTGGATAACCTGAAAAAATAGCAGCAATTTTTAGCAGCTAAGGGTACTAGTCCGCGGGATACAAGGATTCATTCAGAAAAGGAATCAATGCCAGCACCATGGCCTGTTGGTAATACGCTTCTCGTGTGATGAGTCCATGTGTGAGTAACCCCACGGATCCTCCCTGTTGCTTGGAGTTTTGTGCTTGAAATACCAAATCATCCGCATGGCCCAGTTCCATCCCCTCCCGAATCAAGGCGACTACGGGTGGAGGTAAGTAAAAAGTACCAGTCTTGGATTGGCTGGATTTGCCTGAGCGATGCAGGAGGTAAATCCAAGCAAAGGCATACATGCCCTGTGAATCCTCATCCACACCGCCTTCAATTCCGACCCAATAGTCTGCTTGGGGAACAAGGATTTTGGCATGATTCGCCCGATTGCGAGCTCCGAGAAAGGTTTCCTCCTCAGATCGCGGCTGCGCTGGGATATCAGATTGGGCGTCAACACCCTCCACCAACCCAATTTTTCCAAAGGCTTGTGAAAAGGCCTCTCTGACACAGCCTACTTTAACCGGGTTTTTGCTACCCACGATCACTCGTAGGAGAGCAGGGTCATTTTCTGGCACTGTGGTCAAGGCCTTAAGCCATGTTGGTAAATACCTGATTGACGTCGTCGTCCTCTTCCAGGCGATCGATCAGCTTGTTGATGAGCTCTTCTTGCTCTTCGGTCAATTCGGTAAGTGTAGTGGGAAAGCGCTGAAAATCTGCGGAAATGACTTCGATACTTCGGTCTTCCAGTGCCTTCTGCATCAAACCAAAGTCTTCAAATTCGGTGTAGGCAAAAATTTCCCCTTCGTTTTCTGCAATTTCGGTGAGTCCAAAATCGATCAATTCCAATTCAAGGTCCTCAAGATCGTATGCAGCTTTTGCGAAGCGGAATACGGCTTTGTGCTCAAACATGAAGCTGACGGATCCTGAAGTTCCCATGGACCCTCCGGCTTTGGCAAAGTAGGACCGCACGTTCGCTACGGTTCGGTTGGTATTGTCTGTGGAAGTTTCTACAATAAAGGCGATTCCAAAGGGTCCATAGCCCTCGTATACCACTTCTTCGTAGTCTTTTTCATCCTTGTTGGAAGCCCGCTTGATTGCTCCTTCGATTCGATCTTTAGGCATTTGGGCACCTTTGGCGTTCTGGATGACAGTCCGAAGTTTGGCATTGCTGCTAGGATCTGGGCCTCCAGCCTTCACGGCCATGACGATTTCCTTCCCTAGTCGGGTAAATACCTTGGACATCTTGTCCCAACGCTTGAATTTTCGCTCTTTTCTGAACTCAAATGCTCTTCCCATGGATATGCTGTTTATAGGGAACAAAAATAGCAATTTCTTTTAGCTGATGAAGGGCATTTTTGGATGGAAGAGAAAGTTCCACCCTGCAAAAAATAAGGGCTTTAAAAAACGAGTCCAATAGGTAGATTAAACCAATGGTGCAATTCGAGGTCTAAATCCTGAAACAAACCAATAGCAACATGAAAAAATGGATCCTTGGTGCGGCAGTCATGACTTGCATTAGTCTTGGGCTATCTGCGCAACATCAGAAGAAAAACTTTCGAGAGCTAAGCGCATCAGAGCGCGCAGAAAAGATGAGCAATCGAATGGCGGAGGAGCTTAAGCTTACCGATGAACAGCGAAAGCAAGTGAGCAAGGTGGTACTTGAAAATGCCACGAGGCAAGAGGAACTTATCCAAAAGCGGAAAGCGGAGTTTGAAGCTCAAAAGAATTACAGACTGGAACAGGAGAAAAAGATCAGTGCGATCTTGACCGAAGAGCAAAAAGTGATATGGGAGCAGCGAAAGGAAGCGCTAAAGCAGCGAATGGGTGGCCGAGGAGAAGAGGGGCATGAGCGACACAGAATGGGACGACCCAGATATAGAAGAGGACATTAACCAAAAAGGGCCACAGTGATGCGGCCCTTTTTGTTGATACCTGTTTTTAAACTTGTTCCCGCTGCTCTTCTACCTCAAAATAGGAGGCGTCTTTTTGGGGCAATGAAGAGCTGCCCATCAAATAGCTGTCTACCTGGACTGCAGCCTCTCTGCCCTCTGAGATGGCCCATACCACTAGAGATTGGCCCCTTCGCATGTCACCTGCAAGAAATACTTTCGGGTTTGAACTGGCGTACTGCTTGGATTTTGGGAACTGATTTTCGAGAAGGTCCACCCCAAAACTACCCAACAAATCGGATTGGCCTGGGCCTACATATCCGATGGCCAGGAATGCCAAATCACAGGGCAATGTCCGCTCTGTACCTTCTACAACCTCATAGGTCATCCGACCTCCAGCATCTTTCCATACAATATCTACGACTACTAGTCCGGTTACTTCTCCCTTTTCGTTGCCGACAAATTCCTTGGTCAGCACAGAAAAGAGCCGATCAGCACCCTCCTCATGCGAACTGGAAGTTCGCAAGGTCATGGGCCATTCAGGCCAAGGATTGGCCGAGGTTCGCTTGACGGGGGGTTTGGGAAGCAATTCCAGCTGGGTGACTTGTGCGGCTCCATGTCTTCTGGAGGTCCCAATACAGTCACTTCCAGTGTCTCCACCTCCAATGACGAGTACATTTTTGCCGGTAGCCGAGATTGGATTTTTCGCTACCTCTCCGCCGATCACTTGATTTTGAGGAGCAAGGAAATCCATAGCAAAATGTACTCCTTTAAGGTTGCTTCCAGGAATAGCTAACTCTCGTGGTTTTTGGGCCCCTACACTCAAAACTACCGCATCGAAGTTTTTCAGTACTTCTTCTGCTTCCAAGTTGGTTCCGATTTCAGTTTGGGTGATAAACTGAACCCCTTCTTCCTCCATCACCGCAATTCTTCGATCGATCACCCATTTTTCCAACTTAAAGTCGGGTATACCATAGCGCAGTAGCCCGCCAATTTTGGCATTTTTTTCAAAAAGGCTTACAGCATGTCCTGCCTGATTGAGTTGGTCAGCAGCAGCAAGACCCGCAGGCCCGGAGCCAATTACTGCCACGCGCTTTCCTGTACGTTCTTTTGGAGGGGATGGGGCAATTAGACCAAGTTCGTAGGCCTTCTCGACAATGTTCTTTTCAATCAACTCGATGGCTACCGGATCCTTGCTTATTCCTAGCACACAGCTCGCTTCACAGGGAGCTGGACATATTCTACCCGTAAACTCCGGGAAGTTATTGGTGCTCTTCAGGATGCGGATGGCTTGCAGCCAATTTTCCTGGTAGACCGCCTCGTTAAATTCAGGAATTACATTTCCAAGTGGGCAGCCGTTGTGGCAAAATGGTACCCCGCAGTCCATGCAACGCGCAGCCTGGTTGTGTAGCTGTTTCTCAGAAAATGGGGTATAAATTTCCTGGTAATCCCCCAGTCGAACCTGGGGATCCCGACTTGTAGGGGTTTCTCGATTGTAGTGTAAAAATCCGTCTTTGGCACCCATATTATGCGAAGGTTCGTTCTTGTTGTGCTGATTTTTTTGCCAATACTGCTTTGTAGTCTTTTGGCATGACTTTGATAAACCTGGTTTTGGTGTGTTCCCAATTTTCTAAGTAGGCTTGACCCAATGCACTTCGTGTGAAGGCCACATGTCGCTTCAGATAGTTGTAGAGCTTTTCGAAATCCTGTTCATCCAAAGGATCCAAATCCACCATTTCCCGGTTGACTTCGGCTTGGTATTCCTCAAGAATGTAGGCGATACCCCCGCTCATTCCAGCGCCGAAATTTCTGCCGATTTCACCAAGGTTGACTAGCAGACCCCCTGTCATGTACTCGCATCCATGGTCGCCAATCCCTTCAATGACAGCTTTGACGCCAGAGTTACGCACGCAGAAGCGCTCTCCTCCTTTGCCATTGATAAAGGCTTCCCCTGCTGTGGCGCCATAGAAGGCTACGTTGCCGATCAAGATATTTTCCTCTGCTCGGAACTTGGCATTTCTACTTGGGTAAACAATCAATCTACCCCCGGAAAGGCCCTTTCCAAAATAATCATTCGCTTCTCCCTCTAGCTCAAAATTGACCCCTCGGGCGAGAAATCCACCAAAAGTCTGTCCAGCCGAACCACTGAAGGTGATTTGGATACTGTCTTCCGGTAGTCCTACACTTCCGTAGATTTTGGAGATCTCATTCGAAAGCATGGCTCCCACTGAGCGGTCGGTATTTTTGATGTCAAAATGTCCCTGAACTTGAATCGCTTGTTCCAAAGCAGGAGTTGCTTTTTCGATCAACTTTCGGTCTAGCACCTCGTCCAAGGACACCTCTTGGTCGATTTGCTTGTAAATCCCCACATGGCTGGGCACTTCTACCTTATGGAAAATAGGAGAAAGGTCCAGTTTATCCCATTTCCAGTGTTTGAGGTGGGTGCTGGCTTGTAAGACTTGGCTTTGTCCTACCATCTCATCGATGGTACGGAAGCCAAGGGAGGCCATGATCTCGCGAAGGTCCTGCACGATAAATTTAAAGTAGTTGACCACATGGTCAGGGTCACCCGTAAACAGTTTTCTCAATTCAGGATCCTGAGTAGCAATGCCTACTGGGCAGGTATTGAGGTGGCACTTGCGCATCATGATGCATCCTTCTGCTATCAGAGCTCCAGTAGCAATCCCCCATTCTTCCGCGCCCAACAGCGTGGCAATGGCAAGGTCACGACCTGTTCGCAGTTGCCCATCTGTTTGGAGTACCACCCGACTTCTCAGGTTGTTTTTGACAAGGGTTTGGTGTGCTTCAGAAAGCCCAAGTTCCCAAGGCAGTCCAGCATGACGAATCGAGCTCAGGGGAGATGCTCCTGTACCCCCATCTGCGCCAGAAATCAAGATTACATCTGCCATGGCTTTGGCGACACCGGCCGCGACGGTGCCTACTCCTGCTTGGGAAACTAATTTTACATTGATTCGAGCCGTTCGATTTGCGTTTTTTAGATCGTAGATCAACTGTGCCAAATCCTCAATGGAGTAAATATCGTGGTGCGGAGGCGGGGAAATTAAACCCACCCCAGGAGTGGAATGTCTTACTCGACCGATCCAGTCGTCCACTTTGTGTCCCGGAAGTTGCCCCCCTTCTCCAGGCTTTGCACCTTGAGCTATTTTTATTTGAAGCTCCTCTGCATGAGTTAAGTAGTGGGAAGTGACTCCAAAGCGTCCCGATGCTACTTGTTTGATCGCAGATCTTTCCCAGTCTCCGTTTGCCTTTTTTTCATAACGCTGCTCATCCTCACCTCCCTCGCCCGTATTACTTTTCGCACCGATTCGGTTCATGGCTATCGCCAAAGTGGCATGGGCTTCATGGGAAATGGAGCCGAAGGACATCGCGCCTGTTGCGAATCGCTTCATGATCTTTTCTTCAGGCTCAACCTCCTCCAGGGGAACAGAGATTTGCTTTTTGAATTCAAACAAGCCCCTCAAAGTCATTGCATCCTGACTTTGCTCGTTAATTTTTGAGGCAAATTTTTGATACAGTCCATAATCCCCCAATCGGGTAGATTTTTGGAGTAGGTGAATGGTTTCTGGATTAAAAAGGTGTTTTTCTCCCCTTCTTTTCCACTGGTAAAGCCCCCCTGTTTCCAACACGCCTGCATGTGGAAGATAAGCTGCACGGTGACGGATCAATACTTCCTCTGCTAGTTCATCGAAGGAAATGCCACTAATTCGGGAGGTTGTGCCTTTGAAACAGCGATCCATGACCTCTGGACCTAGTCCTATGGCTTCAAAAATCTGTGCACCTTGGTAAGATTGCAGGGTTGAAATCCCCATTTTGGAGAGCACCTTTAGCAATCCTTTTCCAATTCCTTTTTGATAGTTGCTAAGGACTGTTTTTTCATCTTTAGCTCCAGGGAGTTCGCCTTTTCGATGGAGATCCAATAGGGATTCTAGGGCCAAGTACGGGTTGATGGCAGACACTCCATAGCCAATTGCGGTGGCGAAGTGGTGCACTTCACGGATGTCAGCAGATTCAAGAACTAATCCTGCACGCGTACGAATTTTTTTCTTGACGAGATGCTGATGCACGGCTCCAATGGCGAGAAGCGAGGGGATAGGGGCAAGACTGTCTGAACTGTCTCTATCCGAGAGGATGAGTACATTTTTCCCTTCGATCAAAATTGCATCTTCTGCTTCTTTGCACAGCTGATCCAATGCGGCCAATAGTCTTCCGGGCTGGTGGTCTGCCACAAAATGTCCAAATAAGCGCGTAGTTCGGTAGCCCAGATGCTCAAGCCGCGTAATTTTTTCCAAATCGGCATTGAGTAAGACGGGCTGCGAAATATGGATCTGCTTGGTGTGAAGCGGGCTTTCTTCCAAAATATTATGGCCTTCCCCAATTCGAGTGAAAAGGGACATCACCAGTCGTTCTCGGATGGGGTCGATGGGTGGATTACTTACCTGGGCAAAAAGCTGCTTGAAGTAGTTCGAGATGTGTTGGCTTTGTTTGGAAAGTACCGCCAATGGCGTGTCTGCTCCCATCGATCCTATTGCTTCTTGACCCTCATTTCCAAGCGGGGCTAAAATCACTTTTAGTTCTTCCGAGGTGTAGCCGAAAATAGTTTGGCGTTTGTGAATTGCTTCAGTTTGGTAGGTATAGCTAAGTTCCTCGGGCTCTGGCACAAGCCTAAGTTTTGTGCGCTTTTCATTGACCCATTGTTCATAAGGCTGTCGGCTGCAAATCTCCCCTTTGACTTCATCGTCGAGGAGAACCTTTCCTTTTTCCAAGTCTGCCCAAAGCATGCGTCCAGGACTGATTCTTCCTTTTTGGGTGATGGTAGCTTCTCGGATCGGTAGTGCTCCAGCCTCGGAGGAGAGAATGAGGCGCTGGTCTTTGGTGATGAAATAGCGAAGCGGCCTAAGACCATTTCGGTCGAGTGTGGCGCCCACCGATTTGCCGTCGGTAAATAAAAGTGCGGCAGGCCCATCCCAGGGTTCTACCAAGGAGGCGTGAAACTTATAGAATGCCGCACGATCCTTGTCCATGACCTCGTTGTCCTGCCAAGCTTCTGGCACGAGCATCATCATCGCATGCGGAAGGCTCCGCCCACTGAGGGTAAGCAGTTCCACCATGGCATCCAAATTGGCGGAGTCGGAGTTCAATTTGTTGGTGATGGGCATGAGCATTGCCAATTCTTCCTGGCTAAAAAAGGAAGATTTCATCAAGGCCTCTTTGGACTTCATTTTGTTCAAATTGCCGCGAATGGTATTGATTTCTCCGTTGTGAGAAAGGTACCGAAAGGGCTGAGCTAGCCTCCAATTGGGAAAGGTGTTGGTGCTAAATCTGGAGTGAACGATGGCAAAGGCGGAAGCAATGCGGGGATTTTGAAGGTCCTTGAAGAAAGGCAGTACCTGATCCGTTCGTAGCTGCCCTTTGTACACCACGGTTAAAGAACTGAAGCTTGCAAAATAGAAGGCTTGATTGACGCCTGGAATTTCTGAATTGATTTTTGAGCTTGCGTAATTTCGCAGTACATAGAGTTTCCGCTCTAGCTCAAGGCCTTGAAGCCCATCCTTGTGGCGAACAAATACCTGTTCAATAATCGGCATCACTTCTAGCGCACTTGAACCGGGGATGGTTTCATCGATAGGAACTTTCCGGTAGCCAATCAACACAAAGCCCAATTCTTCGATGAGTTGGTTGAGTAAGGCCTTTGCTTTGGCGTATAGCTGCTTGTTGGTAGGAAAAAAAGTCATGCCCAAGCCAAACTCCCCAGGTGCGGGCAGCTGGATTTCGGTACGTGCGGTTACATCTTGAAGAAATTGGTGGGGAATTTGGATGGAAATACCAGCTCCGTCACCTGTTTTGGGATCAGCTCCTCTACCTCCACGGTGTTCCATATTGCTGAGCATATACAAAGCCCCGCTGATGGTTTCGTGTGTAGGTTCATTGGTGAGGTCTACTACTGCTCCAATACCGCAGGAGTCGTGCTCAAACTCCTGCCGATATAACCCTTGCTCCATTTTAATATGTTTAATAGGTTTGAAAATCAAAAATTACTGATTTTTTTAAAATAAGCATAATTTATAACCCGTAATCATGCTAAAATGATTTAAAAAAATCTTATTTATTAAAAATAAGATAAAAAACAGACATAGATTTTTATACGTTGAAAAAGAATAATCTGCCTTATTTTTAAAATAAGGCAGATTTTAAGCTCGAATGCTAGTTTTTTGAGAGCGGAAGGAAAATATTTTGCACAAACAAAAAAAATAGTGCAATTCCTTTTTTTGAATTGCACTATTCCAAATAAACAAGCAGTAGTAGTGGGAATTAGCCAAATAAAAAATTAGTCAGTAAATGGGGAAGTACTGTCTTTTTCTCCTCCGTTTAGGTGGACTTTTACTTTTTTGATTTTGCGTGTATCTACCGCCAAGATGGTGAACTCAAAATCTTTGAAGCGGATTTTAGCTCCGTTTTTCGGCAGCTTGGAGTTCAGCTCAAGGAGCAAGCCGCCAAGAGATTCACTTTCACCTTTTACTTCATCAAAGACTTGTGTATCTAAATCTAGTTTTTTGCAAAAATCATTGAGGGAAACCTTTCCTTCAAAGATAAAGGTGTCTACATCAATCTCTTGAAAGAATAAGGTGTCCGTGTCGTCAAACTCATCGTTGATTTCTCCAATAATCTCTTCAATCAAGTCTTCTAGGGTGATCAATCCAGAGGTGCCGCCATATTCATCCACGACGATGGCCATGTGCACGCGCATTTTTTGAAAATCTTTGAGGAGGGAGTCTGCTTTTTTATTTTCAGGAACGAAGAAACTCTTTCGAATCAAGGATTTCCACTCGAAGGTTTCATCTTTTTCGATGTGTGGGAGCAAGTCCTTGATGTAGAGAATTCCCAGAATACGGTCAATCGTCTCTTCATACACTGGGATTCTAGAGTAGCCAATTTTGTTGACTTTATCCATCAGCTCATGGAAATCAATTTCAACATCTATGGCGGAGATATCCATGCGACTTTTCATGACTTGACGGACGCTTAGCGTCCCAAAATTCACTATGCCGCGAAGGATTTCTTTTTCTTCTTCTGGGGTGTCTTCTGTGGTCAATTCCAAGGCTTGATTCAGCTCATCTACGGAAAGGGAATATCCTTTTTGTTGAACGCGCTTTTCGATGATGTTGCTGAATGCGATTAGGAATGCCGAAAAAGGCTTTAAAAGGTGCGTAAAGAAAGTTATTGGCCTTGCAAGTGCCAATGCAAAACTGGTGTTGGCTTGGTTGGCATACACTTTCGGTACAATCTCTCCAAAAAACACGATGGCGAAGGTGACGCCTACAGTTTGAATTAAAATGACAATTAGGCCAGTAGCATTTGTTCCAAAAAGGGTCCAAGTAACAAAGGTCGTCAAGGTGACGATACCAATATTGATAAGGTTATTTAGAATTAGAACAGTACTGAGCAAGATTTTTGGGGTGGCCAATAAGCTGGTGATCACACGCCCTTTTTCTGGATGTTTTTGGTTGAGATCTGTTAGCTCGTCTTTACTCAACGAAAAAAAGGCAACTTCAGAACCAGATACTAGGGCAGATCCTATTAGAAGGATCAGGAGGGCAAGCCCATTAAACAAAAAGTAAGAGAATGAAAGTGAAGAAACCTGGGCTATCAGTAAGTAACTCGGGTAGGGGTCATCCATGTGTTTGATACAATAAAGTGGTCAAAGTTATACAAATCCCCTGAATTTAAGGAACAGGGGATTTGTATTTCAATTAAAAGGGTAGGTCATCGTCTCCCTCGTCTAGAGATACCATGGGTGTGCTAGGGACAGAAGAGGAACTTTGCGTTGCGGCCATTCCTGTATTCGGAGCTGGAGTAGTGGCCATTCCTTCTGGCTTGCCGCCTACCATGGTAAAGCTCAAGACTCTGATCTTCATCTTCTTGCGATTTTGGCCTTGCTCATCTGTCCATTTGTCAGACTTGATTTTGCCTTCCACATAGATTTGAGAACCCTTTTTCAAGTATTTCTCCGCAATTTTTGCTTGTTGGTCCCAAAGCTCCAGGTCGTGCCACTCGGTCTGCTCCACCCGGTTACCGTTTCGATCTTGGTAAGCCTCTGAGGTAGCTAGGCTAAGGTTAGCCACGACCTTGTCTCCCTCCAAATATTTCACTTCTGGGTCAGCACCTAGGTGTCCCAATAAAATGACCTTGTTTACTCCTGCCATAACATTTTGTTTTTAGTGGTTAAAAAGTTTAGAAGATTGAAAGTAATCAAATCTCTCGATCAGTCAAATAGCGAACGATCAATTTGGGCTTAGGTAAAGCGTCAATTTGCTGTTGATCTACCAAGTCAAATCCTTCTTTTTGGCACCAATGAACCAATTCAGCACGTTTGCTGGGCGGAAGGTCGATTTCCCAAAAGCTTCCTAATATCCGTTGATGCGACAGTAGATGTCGGTATTTTTTAGGAAATAAGACAGCTTCTTGGCTCAAATTTTCCTGCCATGGGAAGGTTTCTTGGTCGAGGAGTGGAAAATCATACAAGCCCGTCCAAATATCTCCTTCCCCTCTTTTATTACAAACTACCTGTCCTGCACAGCGAATCACCAGGTAGTTGAGGGTGCGTTCCTTGACCTTAGTTTTATTGATTTTTACGGGCAAGGAACCCACGAGGCCTTTTTGAAAGGCAAAGCAGGTATTGGAAACTGGGCATTCTTCACAGGAGGGATTTTTGGGCACACAGCAACGTGAGCCAAAATCCATCATGGCCTGGTTGAATTCCCCTGGGTTTTTTTTAGGAATCAGCTGGTTGGCGAGCGCTTCAAATTCTTTTTTTCCTTTGCCACTCGCAATGTCAGTGGCGATTCCAAAGTAGCGGGCTAGCACTCGAAACACATTGCCATCCACCACGGCCTGCACTTCCCCAAAAGCAAAGCTTGAGATCGCTGCAGCGGTATAGCTGCCCACCCCCTTGAGTTGAATAAGGCTAGCATAGCTGTTGGGAAAATTCCCTCCTAATTCTTGCCAGATGTATTTCGCGCAAGCGTGAAGGTTGCGGGCTCTGCTGTAGTAGCCCAAGCCCTGCCAGAGACGGAGAACTTCTTCCTCTGGTGCTTCTGCCAGCGCTTGCACAGTAGAGTAAGCCTTTGAAAATGCTTCGTAATAGGGCAGGCCCTGGGCCACACGAGTTTGCTGAAGAATGATTTCTGAGAGCCAAATTTTGTAGGGATCTTGGGTTTCGCGCCAAGGTAAATGCCGTGGATTTTCTTGGTACCAAGAAAGTATTGCATTTGAAAAGAATTGATTTTCAGTGACTTTGCTCTTCATTTGGGATTCATTACGGGACTACAAACCAAGGTATTTTTTTTCAATATCTTTTTTAATTGCGTCGTTTCTTGTACATTTGCAGTCCCAAAAATACTTGGTTAATAGGTTGTTAAGGGTATTTCGAATTTTCTAAATTTTAATCACAGTGACTAAAGCAGAAGTAATTACTAAAATTTCCGAGAAGACCGGAATTCAAAAAGACGATGTAACTCAAGCAGTTGAGGCGTTTTTCAAAGTAGTAAAAGATTCAATGGCAGAAGGAGATAATATCTATGTCAGAGGATTTGGAAGTTTCATCAACAAGAAAAGAGCAAAGAAGATTGCACGTAACATTTCCAAAAATACCGCGATCGTAATAGACGAGCATTACATTCCTGCATTCAAGCCTTCCAAGGTGTTTGTAGAAAAAATAAAAAACAGTAAAAAAATTAAACATATGGCTACTCAGGCCTAAGCCTGAGTTAAAGGCATGAAGAAACTACAGGTTGTTCTCATAGGCATCGGCATCGCTTCAGTAGCAGGACTTTATCTTCTCCCCAAGGTGGTGGTCGATAATGAGGCTACAGGAGCAAAAATGGAAGAGGGGGCGGAAGCTACCTCAGCCGTTACTGAATCGCATGAGAATACCCTATCTTCCGAGAATAAAGCCCAAGCTGCGCAGCTAATCAGCAAGTTTCGAACTGCACCTTCGGTGGAGGAGAAAGTAGCGGCTGCACAAGTACTGGCTGGGATTTACAAGGAAGAGGGAATATTTGACAGTGCCGCCTACTACTGGACAGAGGCAAGTACGCTTTGGCCAGATAATTTATTTCTTATCGAGGAGGCTGGAAAAGCAAATTACGATGCTTTTTCCTTTGCCTTAGACAAGAATAAAGTAGAAGTGCTGGCAGATAAGACCAGAAGTTTCTTAAACAAGGTGTTGGAAAAAGATCCAACCCGTCTCGACTTGAAGTCCAAAATAGCGATGACCTATGTGTCTTCAGCCAATCCCATGCAGGGAATTACGCTCTTGCGAGAAATCCTCGAAGCGGATCCCAAAAATGAAGACGGCCTATTCAACATGGGTGTGCTCTCCATGCAATCTGGGCAATACGATCGAGCAATTGGTCGATTTGAAGAATTGGTCAAAGCACATCCTCAAAACATTCAGGGGCAGTTTTACCTAGGGGTGAGTTATTTCGAGTCAAAAGAAAAAAACAAAGCAAAAGCCCAGTTTGAGCTAGTCAAGAAAATGACCCAAGATCCCATGATTTTGGAGAGTATTCAAGGCTACTTGGACCAGCTATAACAAATTACAAACACTTTAAATTGTACAACTATGCCTTGCGGTAAGAAAAGAAAAAGACATAAGATCGCTACGCACAAGCGTAAGAAGAGACTTAGAAAAAACAGACACAAGAAGAAGTAATTCCTTCTTTGCGTGCCAATGGAAGTAAAGTACGTTCATTTACACTAGTAAAAAGAAAATTTGAGTACGGAATTGTTAATCGATTCTGCTCAAAATGGAAGTCGAATAGCCTTATTGCAAGACAAGCAGCTGGTTGAACTTCATTCCGAAGGGATGGACAACCAGTTTAAGGTGGGAGACATTTATTTGGGA
Organism: Spirosoma fluviale; assembly: GCA_945872775.1. Taxonomy (GTDB): domain Bacteria; phylum Bacteroidota; class Bacteroidia; order Cytophagales; family Cyclobacteriaceae; genus Algoriphagus. The sequence goes on from CAMCBC010000001.1 coordinate 50,290, forward strand.
ACGGTCCGCAAGATTGTCAATGGACTCAACGCCGCATTTATTGATGTTGGCTACGAGAAAGATGCCTTTCTTCATTACCAAGACCTGGGATCAAATATCAATAGCTTGTTGAAGTTTACCAAAATGGTACGCAACAACAACTACAGCAACCACCTCTTGAAGGGCTTTGAAAACGAAGCAGAAATAGAAAAAGTCGGCAAAATCGACAAGATTCTAGCCAAGACCACTCAGGTTTTGGTGCAAGTTGTCAAAGAACCCATCTCAACAAAAGGCCCTAGACTATCCTGTGAGCTCTCTCTACCTGGACGTTACCTCGTGCTTGTACCCTTCTCCGACACAGTCAATGTATCGAAGAAAATACGGAGCAATGAAGAACGTAAAAGGCTGCTCAGACTTATCAATTCAATCAAACCTGCCAATTTCGGGGTAATCATCCGAACAGTGGCTGAAGGTCAGTCCGTAACGGAACTTGATAAAGACCTTCGAAGTCTTCTCGCCAATTGGGAAGAGGGAATGAGCAAATTGCT
>CAMCBC010000002.1 GCA_945872775.1 Spirosoma fluviale
CAACCTGATCTGGTCATTTCTACCCTCCTTGATCAGTAGTTTTTCAGGCCAGACCTTGATCAATTTTAATCGATACGGTGATTTTTCAGCTCGCAAAGCTTCCCTACTCCGGATTTTTGGAGAAAGTGGAGGTACTACGCTGAATTTTACCAATGTGCGGAGAAACGATTCCCCAGAGATTGACTATGCCAATTTCCAGTGGTTAAAAGGCCAAGTTGATTACAGACGTTATTATCCAATTAGTAAGAAACAAACCCTAGCCTACCGACTCAATTTTGGAATGGCACGCCCTTACGGGGTAAGTTCGGGGATTTTGCCCTATGAGAAGTACTTCTTTGCTGGAGGAGGTACGAGCATTCGTGCTTGGCAGGCAAGAAGACTCGGGCCTGGTAGTTCTACCCCTATCACTGGACCAGGAGGAAATTACGATTACCGAAATGAGCAACCTGCTGAAATGATTCTTGAGAGCATGTTTGAGTACCGAAGAAAGTTATTCAGCTACTTCGATATGGCAGTTTTCCTTGATGCTGGTAACTCTTGGATGATTGGCCGAGACGATGCTCGTCCTGGAGCAGATTTTAGATACGATCGGTTTTACAAGGAGATTGCCATCGGAACGGGCGTAGGCTTACGCATGGATTTTGACTTTTTGGTCATCCGCCTAGACCTTGCTACCAAAGCACTAGATCCAGCACGCCAAGAAGGACAGCGGTGGATCCTTGACAATATCCGTTTGAATAGACCCTTTGGGGAAAGAGGACAAACCGTATTTAATTTTGGAATTGGATATCCATTCTAAAATCCGTAGGCCAATGAGTAGAAAATCAAAAGAGGAAATCGCAGCCATTTACAAGCAAATGCAGGTATACATTTGCGAAGCGCTAGAGGCTGGAGACGGTTTAGGAAAATTTAAAGCTGATAATTGGACTCGTGAAGCTGGAGGAGGAGGCCAAACTCGAATTTTCCAAGATGGAGCTCTCCTTGAAAAAGGAGGCGTAGCCTTTTCGGCTGTACATGGGCCTACTCCCAAAAAAATTTCTGACAAACTAGGATTGGAGTCCGGTATTTTTTTTGCAACGGGAGTATCTATCGTTTTGCATCCCTACAATCCCATGGTCCCCATCATCCACATGAATATCCGATACTTCGAGATGGAGGATGGCACCCATTGGTTTGGTGGAGGGATAGATTTGACCCCCCACTACATTGTCCCCGAAGATGCAACTTACTTTCACCAGAAGTTAAAAGAAACCTGTGATTCGTTTGACCCAAGCTACTACCCCAAGTTCAAAGAATGGGCAGATGATTACTTTTTCATCAGACATCGGGAAGAAACTCGTGGCATTGGCGGGATTTTTTACGATCGTTTGAGTGCTACATCCGATAGCCATTTCCAAGAAATATTGGATTTTAGCCTTGCACTTGGAAGACTATTTCCCGAGGTATACACCCATTTGATGCATAAAAATGGGCAGCTACCCTTCGGCAAAGAAGAAAAGGCTTGGCAAAACCTACGTCGTGGCCGTTATGTTGAATTCAATTTGGTTTGGGATGCCGGTACGAAGTTTGGGTTAGATACCAATGGACGAACTGAAAGTATTTTGATGAGCATGCCCCCACAGGCCGAATGGACCTACCAGCATCAGCCCCAGCCAGGTAGTGCAGCCCAATTCACCTTGGATCATCTAAAAAAAGGCATTGACTGGCTTACCTACAACCATGATTGAAACCATCAACTATTGGGACGAGAAGGTCTTTCTATGGCTTAATTCCTTCCATTTGGAGGCCTTGGATCCCATCGTGTTGCAGCTTACGCAAACAATCACTTGGATTCCTTTGTATGTGTTGCTACTCTATTTAATCTACCGGTTAGATTCCAAAAATACCCTGTGGATACTTGGAGGGGTGATGCTTACTATCCTGCTTGCCGATCAAGTAAGTTCGGGATTGATGAAACCCTATTTTGAACGACTCCGTCCCTGCCATGATCCACGCTGGGAAGGAATGATGCACGTATATGGACGATGCGGTGGATTGTATGGGTTTGTTTCCTCTCATGCAGCCAATACCTTTGGATTGGCTACTTTTTTAACCCTCAAACTTGGTAGAAAACAAAAAGCTATCGCTTGGCTATTTCTCTATGCCTTCGTGGTGAGCTATACCCGGATTTACCTTGGAGTGCACTATCCTTTGGATCTTTTTTTTGGAGCGCTTGTTGGCGTCCTTGCTGCATTCTTTTCTTGGCTTTGTGTAATCGTGGTGCGACGAAAAATTGTGAAAAAAGTATTGGAATAGCATTCCAAAAGCTACTGCCACCGAAGGGTTAAGAAATCCAATTGATTCTAGCTGGGGGTTTCCCAAGTTCCGTTCTGCTCGTATCGAATTTCTCCTGACTGCACGACTAAGGGAGATTCCAGATTGTTGTCATAGAGTTTCCCTGTTCCCAAGCCTTGTGGAAGACTAGGCAAGTAGGTAGAAGTCAGTTGCGAGATGGCATTGAGACCAATCGCACTCTCCAATGCTGAAGTCATCCACCAACCGATTCTCCTAGCTTCGGCTAAGCGAATCCATTCCCTCGTTTCCAAAATTCCTCCCAACAGGCTAGGTTTCAAAATGATAAACTGAGGCTTGATAAAATCGAGTTCTTCTTCTTTATTGGATTTACCGATAAGCTCCTCATCCAAAGCGATTGGAATTGGGCTTTTTTGTGCCAATTCCCGCATGGCTTCCCATTGCCCTACCCCGATTGGTTGCTCGATGCTGTGGATTCCAAAATCCTGCAGTTGCTCCAATTTGCCCAAGGCTTCTAGTGGAGAAAATGCACCATTCGCATCTACGCGCAATACAAGATTTTTTGCTACTTCCTGCCCTCGGATATAGCGAAGTAGTTCAAGCTCTTGATCAAAGTCAATCGCTCCTATTTTCATTTTTAAGCAAGCAAACCCCTCTTCTAATTTTTGATTGATCTGCTGCAGCATAAACTCTTTAGTTCCCATCCAAATCAAACCATTGATCGGAATGGGTGTGCCTTGATCAAAAAATGAATTTGCGAGGATGCATTTCTTGCCTCCGTTTGCTAAATCAAGAAGGGCTGTTTCTAATCCAAATCGTAGCGAGGGAAGTGAAAAGGGAACTAATTTTTTAACTTGTTGAAGCACGCTCTCCTCCTCTAAATCCCAGGTTCTGGCATTTGCTTCTTGCAAAATACCAGCCAATTGAGTTTCAAAATCAGGACCAAAATCTGGGCTCAGTCCTGCTAAGGGTGCCGCTTCCCCCCATCCTACTTGATCCAGATCCCCTTGGCGATAAACCTTAATCCAGAATACATCACGGGTACGCATGACTCCACGAGAAGTACCGGCTTCAAATCGAAACTGCAGCGTTCTTTTGAGGTAAGAAAAACGTAGGGATGTGGGTGAACTCATGCGTATGTAACCAAAAGGAGATGAAAAGGGTTGACTATATTTGCGGACAAATGGACCCAAGTATGAAAATACCAAGTATAAATCTTCAAGACTACGAATATACTTTACCAGAAGAACGAATTGCTAAACATCCCTTAGAAAAGAGGGATCATTCCAAGCTTTTGGAATACAAGCAAGGATCCCTCCATCACCGCCATTTTTTTGACCTTCCAGCACTTTTGGAAGCGGATAGTCTCTTGGTGTACAACAATACCAAAGTTATTCCTGCTCGCTTGATCTTTCAACGACAAACGGGCGCTCGTATTGAAGTGTTTTTGCTGCAGCCAATTGCTCCCTCCCGAGTGATGTCCGAAATAATGGCTTCCAAAAAGCCGGTTGTCTGGGAAACCATGATTGGCAATGTCAAGAAGTGGAAAGAAGGGGAAGAGCTTCAAGGAAGTATTTTGATTGGAGAAAAGGAAGTAGTCCTAACCGCTAGACTTCAAGATCGAGCACTCAAGCAGGTGGAATTTTCCTGGCTAGGTGAAGAAATTGCTTTTGTTGATCTGGTGGAAGCATGTGGTGAAACTCCCCTGCCTCCCTACCTCAACCGAAAGGCTGAAGAAGAAGATAAGTCGCGGTACCAAACTGTTTACTCGGAGAAGGAAGGTGCGGTAGCAGCACCCACAGCAGGTCTTCACTTTACAAAAGAAGTTTTTGAAGCACTACGCAAAAAGGGGATCCAAGAAGCAGCCCTTACCCTTCATGTAAGCGCCGGTACCTTTCAACCCATCAAGGTGGATAAAGTAGAGGCGCATCCCATGCACAGTGAACAAATGGAAATCACCCTAGAAACCGTTGAAAAGCTAATCCAGCATGAGGGGAAAATTATTGCAGTAGGTACTACCTCTGTGCGAACACTCGAAAGCATGTATTGGTATGGGGTGCAGCTCCTTGAGAATAACGGAAGTCTATTTCAAATTGAGAAACTTGCGCCTTACGAGAGTAGATCCGTTCTACCTTCTCGAAGAGAATCCCTGCATGCTATCCAACAAGAAATGAAGCGAAGCGGTATCAATACCCTATTTGGAACCACCTCTATTTTTATTTTCCCAGGATATGACTTCAAACTTGTGGATGGATTGATTACCAACTTTCACCAACCTGGATCGACGCTGGTTTTATTGATTGCAGCACTAGTAGGAGAAGATTGGAAAAAAATATACCAAGAAGCACTGGACGCCGACTACCGCTTTCTAAGTTATGGCGATAGCAGCTTGCTTTGGGTTTAATCTCCTATACTTCCTATTTTTCTAATTCCACTCAATAGTTGGTGGTAAAAAGTACGCCCCACGGGTACTAAATCATTTCCGACTTTCACCTCCTTGGTGGTAATGGAAAGGATTTCGGAGGCTTGAACGATATAGCTTTTGTGAATGCGGATAAACTGACTTTCTGGAAGTACAGATTCAAAATCTTTCAAAATATTTCGTATTGAAAAAACAGCCTTTTTCGTGATTAAGGTGGTGTAGTTGCCGTCTCCTTTTAACCAAAGGATGTCTTCAAACCTAACCTTCACCAAGCTCCCCTCATGACGAACAAATACAGCATCTTTAACCAATAGTTTCGGGTCCTGGAAAAGGTTTTTGGTATCAACTTTTCCATTACCATTCGTCTTTTTTAATTCGAGAAGCTCTTTCATAGACTAGATATTTTAGTTGTAACTAATTGAAAGAGACTATTGTTTAAAAAAATTACACAACATCTATTTTTCCAAATATAAACTTGTTATCCCCCAATAACTCGACATAAAAAATCCATGAAGTACAAGATTACTTCATGGATTTTTGGTGAATGGTACTTATAAATTGGCAGCTAAATTACCGCATTGCTTTGTATGCGTTGATTAATCCATTGGTAGAGCTATCGTGCGAATCAATCTTATCCTCATTCGAAAGTTCTGGCAATATCCCATTCGCCAAAACTTTACCCAGTTCTACCCCCCACTGATCAAAACTAAAAATATTCCAAATGATGCCTTGAGTAGCAATTTTATGTTCGTACATCGCTACCAACTGCCCGAGGGTATAAGGGGTGATTTGCTTCACCAAAATGGAATTGGTGGGTCGATTCCCCTCAAATACTCGGTGTGGGGCTATGCGTTGAATTTCATCTTCCGATTTGCCAGCCTTCCGCATCTCCGCTTCCACTTCAGCTAGCGATTTCCCCTTCATCAGGGCTTCTGTTTGTGCAAAAAAGTTAGAAAGGAGCTTGACATGATGGTCTCCAATCGGATTATGGGACTTTGCTGGTGCAATAAAGTCACAAGGAATTAGGTGCGTGCCTTGATGGATCAACTGGTAAAATGCATGCTGTCCATTGGTACCTGGTTCCCCCCAGATGATCGGGCCTGTCCCATAGTTTACTTTTTTTCCATCACGGCCCACATACTTTCCATTGCTCTCCATGTTGCCTTGCTGGAAATAAGCGGCAAATCGATGTAGGTACTGGTCATAAGGTAGGATGGCCTCTGAGGTGGCTCCTAGGAAATTGGTATTCCAAATTCCAACCAAGGCCAAGATCACAGGAATGTTTTGATCTAATGGGGCACTTTTGAAGTGCTGGTCCATGGAATGAGCTCCAGAAAGCAATTCCTCAAAGCGTTCGAATCCAATGGCACAGGCGATGGGAAGACCGATGGCAGACCAAAGGGAGTACCTTCCTCCTACCCAATCCCAAAATGCAAACATATTTTGTGGATCAATCCCAAAAGCACTTACTGCATCGGAATTGGTTGAAAGAGCCACAAAATGCTTTGCGATCGCTTTTTCATCTTTTGCATGCGTCAAGAACCAAGATCTAGCAGTATGCGCATTGGTCATGGTCTCCTGGGTGGAGAAGGTTTTGGAGGCAATAAAGAACAGTGTGGTTTCCGGATCAACTACTTTTAGTGTTTCAGCAATATGGGTACCATCAACATTGGATACAAAAAACAGCTTCAAATCCGGGTGTTGGTAAGCCTTCAAAGCTTCTGTCACCATCACAGGTCCTAGATCCGAACCACCAATGCCAATATTTACGAGCGTGGTGATGGGCTTTCCGCTGTATCCCAACCAGCTTCCTTGGTAAATCTGGGTGGCAAAGGTCTTCATTTGAGCCAACACCCCATTCACTTCAGGCATTACATCTTTGCCATCCACCAAAACAGGAGTATTGGAACGGTTGCGGAGGGCTGTATGAAGCACCGCACGGTTCTCCGTTTGGTTGATCGCTTGGCCTTCAAACATGCTCGCGATGCCCTCTGCTAATGCTGTTTGACGAGCTAAGTTTAGCAGCTCCTCGAAAACTTCGTCTGAAATTCTATTTTTGGAAAAGTCGACCAAAATATCTTCAAGCTTTCTGCTGTAGCGCTCAAATCTAGTTGGTTGATCAAAAAGTGCTGCAATGGTGCTAGCTTGCTGTTTTTCTGAAAGTTCAACTAGCTTCGACCATGCAGAGGTGGTGGTTGGATTGATAGCTTGCATAGCTGGGTAAGCGTATTAGGTTAGAAAGTATTCGTTAAAAAGAATTGCGTTGTACACCCCAAGAATTGATCCGGCTTGCTACTTTATTTCAGGGATTGGAGGTGCAAATCAATTCCCTCCTTCAGCCTTGACTTTTCTTTTGAAGCCTTTATTGAATGGCCAGGTGTATTCCAATGCTTCCATTCCTTTGTTGAGATTGTAAGAAGCAGAATCTGCATTTTCCATTGTTTTTTTCAAGGATTTGGCAAACTCAGGGTCATTCAACAGCATCCCAAGGGAATTGTCTTTGGAATTTAGTTTATCGGTGATGTTGGAAAATTCCTTGGACAAAGCCTGGGTATTCGCGCTGGTCACACGAAGGCTCTCCATGGTAGCTTTGAGATCGGGAACTATCGAAGTATCAGTTACCAGGTCATTCATTAAGGTTCCCTTTTTGTTGAGCTTGGCACTAAATCCATTCAAATCAGCAATCATCTTGTTGCTGTTAACAGATGCCCGCTCCAGGTTGGTCAAAATGGTTCGGAAATTTACGGCCAAGGTAGAATCGGTCAGTACAGCACCTACAATCCCTTCACCTGCAGCGATTTTACTTGTAAGCACCTTCAGATCATTGGTGATGTCAACCAGATTCTTGTTGTTTTCCTGTAAGGTTTCCATCATTTTATCCGTATCCAAAGGCATAATCGCTTCTAAGCGGTCACCTTCTGCTACAGGTGGATAATCAGTGGTACCTCCGTAGATGACAATGATCTTGTTTCCAATCAAACCATCGGAACTGATGGTTGCCTTGGAATTTTTACGAATAAACTCGGCCACTTTTTCTTCCACACTCAATTCTACTTCTACTTGAGAATCTCCGAAGAATTTGATTTTCTTAACTGTTCCTATTTTTACTCCAGAAAACCAAATGTTGTTGCCAGGCTGAAGACCTCCGATATCATCGAATACTGCCTTGACATGGATGGCTTTTACAAATTTTTTCTGCTGCCCACCTAAGGTCATAATGGCTGCCACCAATATGATAATTCCAATCAATACAAATAGACCTACAAGTACAGATCGTTTATTTTCTTGATTCATGAGTTGATAAAATTATAATCGTAGAAAGATTTAATCCGCTGATCTTCAGCATGAGGAAAAACCTCCTCAAAGGTACCCAAAGCACCAAATTGCCCCTCCAATAGTACTGCCATGCGATCTCCAGTTTGCTTGGCGCAAGATAAGTCATGGGTAATCACAATCGAGGTGGTTTTGTATCGCTCGCGAACTTCATTGATCAAGTTGTTGATTTCCACACAAGTGATGGGGTCCAACCCCGCTGTTGGCTCATCGTAAAGCATGATCTCTGGATTGAGCACTAAGGTGCGAGCAACACCAATTCGTTTTTTCTGTCCTCCTGACAACTCAGAAGGCATTTGATTGATTGTTTGTGGAAGACCAACCGCATCCAATAATTCTTCGATTCGCATTGAAATTTCTTTCTTAGTCAGATTTTTGATATTCCGAACCAATGGAAACTCCATGTTTTCGCGAACGGTCATGGAATCGTATAGCGCTGAATTTTGAAAAGAAAAACCGATTTTTAGGCGCATTTCATTCAATTCACGCACTCCTAGCTTGGAGATCTCTTTTCCCAACACTTCCATACTGCCACTATCCTGCTGCAGTAGGCCGACCATAATTTTGATCAACACCGACTTGCCTGTACCAGATCTGCCTAGGACCACTAGGTTTTCTTCTCGGTACAAATCCAAATCCACGCCTTTCAATACTTCCAGCTCACCAAAGGCCTTGTACAAATCACGGATCACTACAACTTTCTCTCGATTCTCCATGGCTATTTCATTCGGAATAAGTTGATGATCTGTAGGGACAGTAGCTCCTCAATAAAAATGAGAAACATGGAAATCACAACCGCTGAATTGGCCGCTCTACCCACTCCTTCCGTGCCTTTGGAAGAAGTGTATCCTTTGTAGCAACCTACCATCCCAATCGTGAATCCAAAAAACAAGGATTTGATGATGGAGGAGAAAATATCAAGAAAGGTAACGGAACTAAACACTTGGGCAAAAAAGGTGGAAATACTCACCAATTCATTGGCATTGACATTGATGAAAGCTCCCATCAACGCCACGAAGTCGGTGTACATCACAAGAACGGGAATCATTAAGGTGGTTGCCAGCACTCGAGTAACCACCAAGAACTTGTAGGGATTGGTCGCTGAAACTTCCATTGCATCGATTTGCTCTGTCACTTTCATGGATCCAATTTCAGCACCAATGCCAGAACCAACCTTTCCTGCAGCAATCAAGGCAGTCACTAAAGGGCCCATCGCACGAACAATCGCAATGGCAATCAACGAGGGCAACCAAGAAGTAGCCCCAAACTCGGACAAGGAAGGTCGAGATTGATTGGTAAATACAATCCCAACAATAAATCCAGTCAAGGAAATCAAGGGCAAGGACTCTACCCCAATACGGTAACACTGATGAATGACTTCCTTAAACTCATAGGGTGGCACGAATACTTCTTGAAAAAATCGTTTCACAAAGTTCCACGCATCCGCCAAGCCCTTGAAAAAGGCATCTATTTTTTTTGAAAAGACATGCTTTCGCGTACCGGTCTGTTCTGCCATAGTCGTGTTCAGAGTTCCAAAAATAAGGAATAAAATCCAAAGGATGAGCCAAAACCTGCTTTTGATCTCTTATAAAAAAACATCAAAAAATAGAAACCTGAACGTCCCGCTCCATGATGTCAAGCACCCTAAATTTTTCCTCCAAAAGCCCATTAAAATCTGGATCGTATAGGAACGATTTACAGGACGTATCCAGCCAACTTGTGGTCTAAATTCAAAGTGAAAAAATCTGCAAATAACCCTTTCAAAATCGTTACACCATTCCAGATTTCTTTTCGAAAAAATCGAAATACAAGCTGTTCAAAATTCAAAAGCCATCTGACAAATATTGAGGTATCAAGTCGATCCCGCGTCGAAAAAAATAGGAATGGATAAATCAAAAATCAAATGCGCGGTGAGGAGTAGAAAAGCGAGATAGAAATTCAGAGAATTAAGGATAATAATCACTTTAGTTTAATCTAAATATTTTAGACATGGCTAATTTAGGTCCAATTAAATAACTTATAAATCTCTATAAATCAATTATTTAAGTTGATCAAACGGATTTGAGTGTTTAATTAAAAAATAAAGTCAAATTAGAAGAGCTCAAGTTCGGTCTTTAGGTATCTCTTTCTTAAAAGTAGGTCAATTTAGGGTTATAACTCGACCTTAAACTAGTCGAACGCTCCCTCCAATTCCTCTATTTTCTCCTTTCCAACCAATCAACAATTGAGCCAAAAATTTGAAGAGCAGTCTTCCAATTTCTACTGAAATGAGGTCAGGATCCCCCTCCCCCCTCCTACTGAAATGAAGAGGGAAATCAGAAAAATAACAGCCCATTTATACTCCTTTCTCTCCTACCTCCCACAGAGTTCTTGGTAGGCGCAGTAGCTACATTTTTTCTTGTCCTCAGTTTGATCAAAGGGCACCAATGGATCCATGATTTCTTCCAATAGTCCTCGTAGTCCTTCCTCAAATCCTGCAGCAAACTCTCGGTAATCCGACACCTCAGAATCCTCCAATTGCAGGAATGGATTGAAGTCTTCCGAGTAGATTTCTTTGATGTTCATGATCCCCGGCTTCAGCGGAAGCCGATTGCCCGGATGTTGATACTGGTAGAAAAATGCGTACAGAAAAGTTTGCATTCCTGCCTTGTTTCTTTTCTTGTCATCCCGATCAAAAAGTGAACCCAAGGAGGGTATTTTTTTTGTATCCTTCCCTGTTTTGTAATCCAGCAGACGAACTACTCCATCCTTGATATCCACCCGATCGATCACGCCTCCCAACTCGACTTCTTTCGTCCCCTCCTGCGTTTCGATTGACATGTGAGCGATTTGTTCTTTCTCCAAGCCAATCACCCGGAAATCCCCATTCTTTTTGTCATAGTCCAGGATTGCTTCCATGTACTTTATCAATACCTCCCGCGCAATTTGTAGTTGCCCGGTCAATAACAGCTCCTCTCCCTCCTGCTTCTTGTACAGCTCTCGAAATGCTCGATCTACTGCTGCAGGAACCTGAGGCAGCATTCGATCAATTGAGTGCCCATCGATGTCTCGAAATGTCTCTTCCTCCGGAATTTCATACAGAAGTTCAATCCCTTTGTGAAGTAAGATTCCAAAAGTCATGGGATCAATCGTGGTAACAACCTCTTCCGGTTCCTTTAATTCTGCCACATACCGAAGGTAAAACCGCAGGCGACAATCCAAATACATATTTAGCGCAGATGCTGAAAATCGCTTTTCAGCAGTTTCCTCACCTGCAGGCTTGAAATAGCGAGCCAAGCTTGTAAGCATGGCGGGAGTTTTTTCTAGCGTAATGGGCTGATTGGGCGTAAGATTTACAGGTACCAGCACAGACTGTGGCTTTGCAATCGGAAGTTCTACCCGCATCTGCTGAATAAATCGGCTCATTTCACTGGATTTACCCTGCTCCCCGGACGTGGCATAGATCAAGTGCACCTCCTCTGCTCGATGGAGCAAGCGGTAAAAAGTGTAGGCATAGATGGCGTCATTTTGCTCCTGAACAGGCAAACGAAACGCTTTTCGCAGGTTAAAAGGAATCATGGATTGAATTCCCCCGCCCGGAGGAAAGCTTCCTTCATTCACATCGCAGATGATGACGCGCTTGAAATCTAGGTTTCGAGACTCCAATACCCCCATGACCTGCAAGCCTTGAAGCGGTTCACCTTCAAAAGGCAATTTGAGATCTCGAAACAGCTTTCGAAATAAGCTGAGCAAAAACTCTACTTTAAGTTTATTGGTGCCCCTAGCCTGGAAGATTTCCTTCACCCGATTCAATTGCTTGAAGGCTTGAAATAAATAACTTTTTTGGGTAGGGTCTTCCTGAAGTTCTTTGGCCAAAAACTGAATAATTGCAAGCAAATAATCCAAAAGTGAATCCGAACCCACTTTCTGAAATACCAAGGCAAAGAGGGTATTTTCTTTGCTGACAAGATCCAGGGGCACATCTACCCAGTTTTCATTCTGAATCTTTTGAGTGGCACCGGAAGCCCAAGCTGCATCTGCTGACTGCAGGTAGGAATAGGCCAGAAGATCCAAAACGGGTTTGTGGTAAAAGGTCACCAACCCCTCTTTACTTTTGGCATAGCGCTGCAAATCCAACACTGCATCCAAAAACGCATAAATGGGAGCATTTCGCATGGGATAGCCCATCGTCACGTTGAGCTTGGCAATCACTTCTGGAAGCTGATGCAACACGGGAAAAAGCAACTGCTCGTCGGGGAGAATAATCACGGTCTCCTCCAAGGCCTCATCAGCTCCCACCTGCTCCAAAAGTTTCCCTACCAAATTGGCTTGATTGGTTTTTAAAGGAATGGAATGGGTATGAATTTGTGCGCCCTTGTTTTTGATTTCTGCAGGGATCTTTTCTGGGAAGGTTTTTCCCAAAATTGAGTCTTTGAGGTAGTCCCTAAAAAACAATCCTGCTTCTTGCAGTGGATCGTCCAAGTAATAGCGGTCTACATCCCAAAAAATGGAAGCACCATGCACCTCCAGGTAATGGGTAATGATCTTTTCTTCTGCGAGCGTAAAGGCATTGAACCCTACAAATACGAGCTGCTTATCGGGTGGAGAAATAGCGCTGGTATTTTCAGCGACCTGTCGGTACAATTGCCCCGAATAAGCCAATCCATTGGCTTGGAGCCTTGCTTGAAATCCTTGGTACAGCAATCCCAAAATTTGCCAAAACTTCAGAAAGCGTTCTTTCTCCGTTTCATTTTGCCGCTCAAAAGCCTTCCAAAACTGTGCAATCAGCGCACGTTGCTCCTCGGTGAGGAAACTTAAATCGGTTTCAAATTCCTTGATTTCCGCCAAATAGGCATACACCTGATTTACTGGAGCAAGAAATTGGTCCAAGTCATTGAAGTCCTTTAAAATCAACTCTCCCCAATGGAAAAAGCGATCAAAAGGCTCAGGATCCTTTTGCAATTGTCGGTACTCCTCATAGAGTTCAAATACCAAGGTGAGCTCATCTGTGGGTGTATTGCCTGCCAACTGGTATACCAGCTGCTCAATGGTGAGCACTTCTGGCATCCAAACGGGTTGATCAATAAGTTCCCCCAAGTACTTGGTAAAAAATAAACCTGCACGGCGGTTGGGCAATACCAGCCGAATGTCTTTCAAATCCCTTCGAGAATCCAAAAGTGCTTTAGCAGTTTCTTTCAAAAAAGGGATCATAGCGCAATAATTTCAGTGGGTTCAAGGTAACAGAGGTACCCTTTTACAGGCAGCTGGGTCAAGGTTTGTACTAAAGCCATGTATTCCTTGACCTGAACTACATGGGAATCACGCTTTACTCCTGTTTTAAAATCAATGACCAATGCAGCTTCTTTGGTGATTAGAATTCGATCTGGGCGTTTCTGAATACCCCCCGGCACCAAAATCCCCTGCTCGGTCAGTGTAGGGAAGTCGGGATCAAACCAGGACTTCACCTGAGGAAGCGCAAATAGCTGCTCCAACTTAAGAGTGATTTGTGCAGCAATATCCGCTTCCCAACGTCCGTCAAAGGTGTATTCCTTGACGAGTCGAAGGGCATCCTCCAAGCCTTGGGCAGCAGCCAAAATATCGTGAATGACCACACCAAAGTCTCGCTGTTCCCGAGCACGGATCCCCTCCGAAGAGAAATCCCAAGGATAGGTCTTGGTCTGTAGCTTGGATTTCCAATCCATGCATTCCCAGCGTAGCGCTGGAGCTTGCACTAGGGCTTCACCATCCCCAGGGATCGCCGCAGGCCATTGCCCCCAATCAAAGGTCAGGGACTCCGCATTCCAGGAGGAGGAACCTTCCTCCCCAAACTGAAAGCCTCCCGAAAATAGGCTGTACAACAGGTTACCTGTTCGGGTCGGCGAGGCTTCTTTTTTAGTTTTAGAGATCGAATAGGTGCTGAAGCCGAAGACAGCCTCTTCCGCTCGGGTAAATGCGACATAAAGCATGTTGAGCGAGTCCAAATAGGACAGGCGAACCTCTTCGTCGTAGGCTCCAGCAAAATGACTGTCTTTCAAAAGGCTTTGGTGCGTCAAGGGAACCACGGTCTGCATGCCATTTTCCGCTTCAAACGGAGCCCATAGAATAGGCGCTTGAAGACCAGAGGATACAATCCCCCAATCCATAAAGGGCATCACCACCACCTTAAATTGAAGCCCTTTGGCTTTGTGAATGGTTAGAATTCGCATCGCATCGTGATCCTCTGGGATTTTGACCGTACGCTTCTTTTTGTTGAGCTCCCACCAATCCAAAAAGCCAAGTAGATCTGCACGGTTCTTTTTTACATAATCAAAGACCGCCTCTTTGAACCCAGACACATAGCTCAGGTCCTGTTGTTTTTGTGTGAGTCCGAGAAAAGTAAGTCCCTGCTCCACCAATTCAAGTAAGGGCATCTGTTGGAAGCTCGCTTGCCGCTGCAACAATTCGGCTTCTTTCGCTTGTAGTTCAAGTGGAAGGCCTCTCACAAAAAACAGTTCATGACTCAGTGGAATGCCGTGAACCAAAGCATAGTATTGCCAAAGAGTTTTTAGCGCAACGCGATCCGAAGGAGCACTCAAATAGGTTAAAAATCCAAGCACACACTTGACTGCACTCGATTTATCGATAAACAAGGATTCTTCTGAAAGCACATCAAATCGGTAATCAGTCCCAATTTGAGTACGCTGCACCTCCATAAAAGCATCTGCTAAGATCGCACCCTGCCCGTTGGTCCGAACCAGAAAGGCAATGTCCCGCAAGTCATATCCCTGATCCTGCAGCTGCATTACCAGACCAGGAAGTTTTTCCAATGCACCCAATTCGACTTCCTCCTCGTCACCTTCTTCTTCGGCTGATTTATCCGAGCTAGTCTTTTCCGAAAACTCGAGGTGAATTTTCCCTTTGAAGGGTTCGCCTTTTTTAAACTCAGGAACCTCCTGACTTACTCCAGCAAAGGCTTGGGAAAGCTTATTTTCAGGATCTAAGCCATAATGTCGCTCCATTCCCAGTTCCATCAGCCTTGGCAATTGCTCGAACACCGAATTGTTCAATGCGATGATGCCCGGTAAACTGCGGTAGTTGACGCTGAGATTTTTGACTTCTACAAAGTCCGGATGAATCTGCTCTTGAACTTCTGAAAGCAAAAGCTCCAATTTACCTCCACGCCAGCGATAGATGGACTGCTTTACATCGCCGACCAGAAGATTTGTGTGCCCTGAGGCAAGGGAATTTTCCAACAGAGGCTTGAAACTCGACCATTGGAATTCGGAGGTATCCTGAAACTCATCGATCAAAAAGTGTTGGTATTGGTTCCCGATTTTTTCATACAAAAACGGGGCTTCATTTTCACGGGTGATCTCTGCTAGGAAATCATTCACGTCTGAGATCAAAAGGATCCCTTCTTCATCTTTGAGGTCTCGCAACTCTACAATCAAATTCCGAAATACTCCGAAGGCGTTTAGGTTCTTCTGGAGCGAAGTGTAGGTATTCCAAACCTTGACCTTTTCAGGCCAAGAATGCACTAGTTCGCCCAAACCCGCTGCATGTGCGTTGCGGATAGCGTTCTCTTGAGGGGATTTTTTGGTAAACCAATTGGCAGCATCTGGCAAATCCCGGTGCATAGTTACCGTATGCTCAGGAAAAGGAGATTTAGGGTTACCAAGTAGTCCAAATTTTCTAGCAAAGCTGGTGCTACTTCCTTTGAAATCAGTCCATTCCAAACCAAATCGAATCCGAATATCCTCTGCTTCCTGCCACTGCCTTTTGCCCTCCCCAATGAGTGCCTGACGAACACTAGAAATCTGTCCTTTCAGTTCGGGCAAAAATCCAGCTTGACCCACGCTTTCTTGAAACACCGCCCGGAACGCCTTAAATCGCTCCTGAAAAATCTCTTTCCCAAGACCTTTAATCCCCACGCGAATGTCCCAAGACTTTCCATCCAATAACTGCTCCTCTGCGTAGTCTATCAACCAGCTGCGTAAAGCAGGATCCTCCGCTACTTTTTCTACGATTCGGTCAACCAACTTCTCTAAGACTGCATCGGTATCCATCTCCACATCAAACTTGGCCTGCAAGTCCATCTCTCGAGCAAAGGAGCGAATGACCTTTTGAAAGAAGGAATCGATGGTGCTGACTGCAAAATGTCCATAGCCATGAAGGATATGTAGCAGTGTCATGCGCGCACGAAGCATCAATTGCTCCTCATCCAAGTCCAGGTGCCTCATCAGTTCGTCATCCAAGGATTCTCCCGGCTTCACCACCCTGCTTAGACGCTCCAAAACCTCCACGATACGCTCCTTCATTTCCTGGGTGGCCTTATTGGTAAAGGTCACTGCCAAAATCTGCCGGTACCCTGACTTGGGATTTTTCAACGCTAACTTCAGGTATTCCAAGGTTAGCGTATAGGTCTTGCCCGAACCAGCCGAGGACCTGTAGAGTAGAAAGGGTTTGGTCATAGAAAAAAAATTGAACTCGAATATAGCCAACTCGAGACGCAATCGCTTTCAGGAAATTCTAATTTGACAAGAATTGTCGGTTTTCAGAAGAGAAGAAACCTAAGCGTTTCTTTCCTCGGATCAGCGCTTCAACGCGTTCCACAAGATCTCAATGGGATGCAAAGCCCTCCTACCGGTACCATCACTGATTTGGTGACGACAGGAGGTGCCTGGAGCTGCGATCAAGGTATCTACCTCTGCCTTTCGAACTGCAGGAAACAAGACCAATTCCCCAATTTGCTGGGATACGGCAAAATGCTCTGCCTCATAGCCAAAGGAGCCCGCCATCCCACAGCATCCGCTCGGGATGGTTTCAACCACATAATTAACTGGGATTGAGAGAATCTTTTGTGTCCAAGAAAGCGAAGAAAGCGCCTTTTGATGGCAATGCCCATGCAACTTGATTTTTTGCGCACGCGTGGTGAATTCCTCCGATTTGATATTGCCTGCGGCCACTTCCTTACCCAAAAACTCATCGATGAGCTGTGCGTGGAATTTGAGCTTTTTAGCTCCCTCCACCCATTCTGGACCCACAATGCGGGGGTATTCGTCCCGGAAACTTAAAATTGCCGAAGGTTCCAACCCAATCAAGGTTGTATTGCCATCAATCAAGTTTTCAAAAATGCGCACATTGGCTTCTGCATGTTTCTTCGCCTTGAGCAGCAATCCTTTGGAGAGTGCGGAGCGCCCACTTTCTTCATGATCCACAACCTTCACCTCGTAGCCCAACTTTTTCAATAGCGAAATGGCCTTGATTCCGATTTGGGTATCGTTGTAATTGGTAAACTCATCCACAAAAAAGTATACCGTCTTGATCATCTTTGGCGGTGCCGGAAGAATGTGGTAATTATTTTTATACCAAGCTCTCAAGCTTACCGAACTGATCTCAGGCAAATTTCGGGTGGGAGCCACGCCAAGAATGGCCTTCAAGATCCCGCCAGTGAGAAAATTGGTCAATAAAAAGTTAGTTACCACTGGAAGCAAAGAACCCATCTGGTTCAGTTCATTGATGTAGGCGAAAGCCTTGGATCGAAGCGGTATTCCATGCGTCTTTTGGTACTGGTACAGGAATTCCGCCTTCATGCTGGACATGTCGACATTGGATGGACACTCTGCTGTGCATCCTTTGCAACTCAAACAAAGGTCCAATGCCTCCTTGATCTCAGGATGATCAAAGGCATTTTCTTTTTTGTCAAGTGTCAGAAACTCGCGTAGTGTATTGGCACGACCACGAACAGAATCCCGCTCGTTGCGAGTAGCCATAAAGGAGGGGCACATCGTGCCTCCTGATCCAGGTAGCTTGCGGCAATCGCCTGAACCGTTACACTTCTCTGCTAGCCTTAAGATGCCTCCAGCCGCAGAAAAATCAAATACAGTCTCCGGATCCGGGGTATGCATCCCGATCTCGTAGCGAAGAAACTGGTTCATCGGAGCCGCATCCACAATTTTTCCTGGATTGAAGATATTTTTGGGATCCCAGGTATACTTGATGCGTCGGAAGAGCTGGTAATTTTTATCCCCTACCATCATCGGAATGAAGGCTGCTCTTACGCGCCCATCTCCATGCTCACCTGATAGCGAGCCTTGGTATTTCTTGACCAATTTGGCAGAAGCAAGTGAGATCTGGTAAAACTCCTCCACATCTTCGGCCTTTTTCAAGTCCAAAATGGGGCGCATGTGAATTTCTCCAGCGCCGGCATGTGCATAGTGAACTGGGTTTTGGTTAAACCCTGCCAATATCCCATCCAACTCATCGATGTAGTCTGCCAAATCCGTGATGTCCACAGCCGTGTCCTCAATACAGGCCACCGCCTTGGGATCTCCAGGGATATTTCCAAGAAGACCTAGTCCTGCGGCTCGAAGTGCCCAGGCAGAAGCTACTTTTTCGGGTTCAATGATGGGATAGGCATAGCCATAGCCTGCAACTTTCAAGTCCGCAATCAAGGCCTCTCCCTTTGCCATGGCTTCTTCCAAGGTCTTTCCTCTAAACTCAATCATGAGGAGTGCTTTGGGATCTCCCTCCACGAAGTAGCGGTTTTTGGAGTACTCGATACTTTCCTTGGTGCAGTCTAGGATTATTTTATCCATCAACTCTACGGCAGTAACCTCGTGCTTCATTGCCACTTGGGCCGACTTCATGCTCTCGTGGATACTTTCAAAATGTGCTGCGACCACGATCTCGATGGGATCTGGAAGTGGATCTAGGCTAATTTTTATCTCGGTAGTTACCGCCAAGGTCCCTTCCGAACCGGACAAGAGCTTGCAAAAATTGAAATTCTCCGTTCCCTCAAATTGGGAAGCTTTCAAAAGCTCATCCACCGCATATCCTGTATTGCGGCGGTGAATGGATTTTTTGGGAAATTGGGCATGGATTTCAGCTCTAGCCTCTGGAAGGCTTAGCTCTTCAAATGCCTGGCGATACAAGGTCCCCTCCAAATCTTTTTGTCCACACTTATGCTTAAAATCTTCAGTAGATAGGGCTCGAAAAACAACTTTTTTTCCATCGCTGAGGATGGTATTTAAGGATATCACCTTGTCTCGGGTGACGCCATATACGATGGAAGTAGTACCGGAAGAATTGTTGCCCACCATCCCGCCGATCATCGCACGATTGGCAGTGGAAGTGATGGGGGAGAAAAATAAGCCATGCGGCTTCAAAAAGCGGTTCAATTCATCTCGAACCACCCCCGGCTGAACCCGCACCCAACGCTCTTCGGTATTCACTTCCAGGATTTGGTTGAAATGAGTAGACACATCCACTACGATACCATTGCCAACGCACTGCCCTGCAAGTGAGGTTCCCGCCGTACGTGGGATCAGAGAGGTGCCCTGCTCAGTAGCAAAGGCAATTAATTTCTGAATATCCTTCTCCGTCTTGGGAAAAGCAACAGCCAATGGAAGCTCCCGATATACCGAAGCATCGGTCGCATAGAGCGTTTGGGTCAATCGATCCCAGTGAAGTGTACCCTCCAATTGGGTCGCTAAATTTTCTAAAAAAGGAATTAGGTTGGGCTGGTCTGAAGGCATCTTCAAAATTAGCTTTCTAAAGGAAATTTTTACGAACAAAAAATAAAAATATGCACTTTTGGGAGGTAAAAGTCTTGTGCCAGGAAATGTTGCTGAAGGATTCAGAATCAACTACCTGCCCAAGAATTTTAGTTTTTCGGTTTCAACCACAGCCCTTATGTTTTTCTACTTCTCTCAATTTCTAAGTTTTTTGGCGATGCCCCTCACTTTGGTGTTGCTGCTGTTGGTGATTGCAGCCATTTTCATCCCTAAGTCAAGGGGTAGAAAAATCTTGTGGACAGGAATCCTGCTCTTGGTATTTTTCTCCAATCCCTTCCTTTCCAACCTTGCCCTTCTCGCTTGGGAGCCGCCCTACAAATCCTTTGAAGAAATTCCGAATAGCGAAATTGGTATTGTCCTGACCGGGGTCACCAATCTGAACAAAACAGCTACGGATCGAACTTTCTTTGGCAAAGGTGCTGACCGCATCACGCAGGCTTTACAGCTCTACCGCATGGGCAAGATCAAGAAAATCCTCATCACCGGAGGTCAAGGCTTGAATCCTACCAATCCCTATTCTGAGGCCGAATTACTCAAACGCTTTTTGATCATGACGGGTATGCCGGAAACAGACATCTTAATTGAAGAAAAAAGTGTGAATACACGTGAAAATGCACTTTTCACAAAAGAGTTTTTGAAGAAAAATGGAATAGCAACCGACCAAGAGTTTGTGCTGATCACTTCTGCCTTTCACATGCCCAGATCCAAAAAATGCTTTGACAAGATTGGACTGAGAACCATCCCCTTTCCAGTGGACTACTACAGTCATGACATAAAATACGATCTTCCGGAACTCCTTTATCCAAGACCTGAAGCATTAGTCAATTGGCAGGTATTGGTAAAAGAATGGATTGGCTTGGTCGTCTACCAACTGGTAGGCTACAATTGAGAGTTGCTACCTAATACTAATTGAAAGGAGAGTCTTTCTCCTTGGCCATTTGCTTGTAAACGATGCCGTCAAGGATTCCTGGTATCCATTTGTTGAGAAATACAGCAAGCTTCCCTTGAGTTGTCAGCACCAGGTCTCGCTTTCTTTTGGAAGTAGCCTGAAGGATATGGGTAGCTACTTCTTCCGAAGTCATCATCTTGGATTCATCGCGTGGGGATTCCCCTTGCGAACTTCCGTCTGCAGTTAGGGCAGTATTTCGGATGTTGGAAGCCGTAAAGCCAGGAGCCACCACCAATACATGTACTCCCTTTTTCATAACCTCGGTTCGTAAGGACTCAAAAAATCCATTCATCGCATACTTACTTGCAGTGTAGGCAGTGCGGGCTGGTGTACCACGATACCCATTGATGGAGGAAATCCCAATGATGGAACCTTTTGCTGCTAAAATCGCGGGGAGGCAATATTTCGTCGCATAGACCGTACCCCAGAAATTGGTATCCATGACCTTTCGAAAAACCTCCAGATCCAAATCCTGAAAAAGGGCTCGCATGGAGATGCCCGCATTGTTGATCAAAATATCGATTCGCCCAAAATGAGCTAGAGCTTCTTCTGCCATACGGCGGTTGTCGGCTTCAGAACCAGCATCTGCCAAAATGGGGAGCACCTCCAATTTTTTGGCGCGGAGCATTGCTGCTGTTTCGGCTAGTTTCTGCGCATTTCTTCCCGTAATCACCAATTTGGCTCCGGCTGCACCAAAAACGGAGGCGCAGGCTTCACCTATTCCTGAGGTGGCACCCGTGATGATGACCACTTTATTTGTATAGTTCATACCCGACATTTGGTCCTAAAGATAGAAAAATGCCAGAAAGAAAGGAGGAAGATGGCCAATTCTGGATTCTAAGCTTCGGCTATTGTAGAAGGTGGCCCAAACCTGCCCCTTTTTTTCTAATTTTACGGCCATGTCGAGAAAAATGAAACACAAGGTCATTACCGACCTAAAAATCGAACGAATCGCCACAGAGGGCAAATGCTTGGGTTACCACGAAGGTAAAGTAGTGTTTGTCAGTCAAGTTGCCCCCGGCGATGTGGTCGATGTTCGAATTACCAAAGGCAAGAGTTCGTTTATGGAGGGGGAAGTGGTGAAGTTTCACGCGTACTCCGAAGACCGTATCGAACCGTTTTGTGCTCATTTTGGCACCTGCGGGGGCTGCAAATGGCAACACATCACCTACGAACTTCAACAGCAGTACAAGCGGCAACAAGTGGTGGACCAGTTTGAACGGATCGCCAAAATCCCCATACCGGAAGTTGCTCCACTCCTTGCCTCTGCCAATACCCAGTACTACCGCAACAAACTAGATTTTACCTTTTCCAACTCTCGCTGGCTCACTAGTGAAGAGATCAAATCCGACCAAGAGTTTGAGCGAAATGCCTTGGGCTTTCACATTCCCAAGATGTTTGATAAAATCATCGACATCGAGCATTGCTACTTGCAAGGGGGCATTTCCAATGCCGTGCGGAATGGGCTTAGAGCATTTGCTCGCGCAAATGGCATCTCCTTCTATGCCATCCGCAATCAGGTAGGTGTCCTCCGTAACCTCATTATTCGTACCACTAGTACTGGCCAAACGATGGTAATCGTCCAATTTGGAGAAAATGACCCGGAGTCAATTTTTAAGGTGATGACCTATTTGAAAGCCACTTTCCCCGAAATCACCTCCCTACTCTACGTGATCAACACCAAAGGAAATGAAACCTTCCATGATTTGGACTTGGTAACCTTTGCAGGCCTCCCCTACATCGAAGAGCAAATGGAAGGACTACGATTTAGAATAGGACCCAAATCCTTCTACCAGACCAATTCCGAACAGGCCTACGAACTGTACAAAGTAGTACGAGATCAAGCTCAATTGAAAGGGAACGAGGTGGTCTATGACTTGTACACGGGTACGGGTACCATTGCCAACTTTGTGGCGAAACAAGCCAAGCAAGTGATTGGGGTGGAATACGTGGAAGCGGCCATTGAAGACGCCAAATTGAATTCTCAACTCAATGGAATCGACAATACTCTCTTCTATGCGGGTGACATGAAGGATATCCTGAACGATGAATTTATGGCCAAGCATGCCAAACCGGATTTGATCATCACCGATCCTCCTCGGGCAGGCATGGACGAAAAAGTCATTGAAATGCTTCTGCGCATCGCTGCACCAGTGATTGTCTACGTTTCCTGCAACCCAGCCACTCAGGCAAGAGACCTTGCCCTCTTGGGAGAGCGGTATCAAGTAGAACTAGTGCAGCCTGTGGACATGTTTCCTCAAACCTACCATGTAGAAAATGTGGTACGATTAACCCTAAAACCATGATATCTGATTTCAACGACCCCGAATTGAGTGGGAAATATTTAGGCACTATCACAAGCGACTTTATCAAAGTTTGTGATGTACTCAAGGAAGCCTCCTACCAGGTTCGATCCAAAGGGTTTTCGGACTTTCCTATTTTCCCCATCAGCAAAGAAATGCAGCCCATTGGCAAAATCTTTATCGGCAAAGCAGAAAAAGACTTGGACTGGAACTACTTCATCACCTATGTGGATGAGTTTGTACAACGCGGCCTAGTCGCCGAAGAAGCCTTGGAAGAATTTACCCAAGCCTACAAAGATGCCGATGAATTTTGTTGCTTGTTTGTGATCGATGGACCCTTTACCAGCTTTGTGTTTATTCCCTATCCCATTGATTAATTAAGATTCGAATTCACTTGAATTGAAAATTAATAATTGGCTAAAAATCAATTTATAATCTTAAAATACTTCGAGCGTTTTTTAAAAATTAAATTGGATCAAAATCAGTGATTCAACTCCCTTAAATTTTCCCATTGCTCCCCTCATGACCGACTCCATCCTCCTTCAAGTTGTAGCTGCGCAGGTCCATTTTCGAGGAGCTTCACTCTTTGAAAATCTCAAGTTTACCTGGAAGCAGGGCGAACATTGGGCAGTATTTGGAGATTCGGGAAGAGCGTTGACAGGGTTCTTAGAAACACTTCTTGGCAGAACCCTGCTCCAAAAAGGAACGGTAGCGCGGCCCTTTGCCGAAGCCTATACCCAACAAAAAAATAAAGATGGGCAAGTGCATGCATTCCGTGATTTGATGGCCTTGATCTCGCAAGACTATCAGATTCGCAATACTTCGGGGCTGCAAAATTTTTATTACCAGCAGCGCTTCAACAGCGCAGAAGTGGATGATACTCTGACGGTGGCTGCCTACTTACAAAAAAATGCGAGTACTCTTCCTGGACCTTGGACTTTAGAAGAAGTAGTCCTTCTCCTTCGATTGGAACACCTGCTCCAGCGATCCGTTCTTGCCCTATCCAATGGAGAAACACGTCGCTTATCCCTTGCTTTGGGCCTCCTCCGACAACCGAAGATCTTCCTGATGGATCAGCCCCTCACAGGACTAGATCAAGAAAGCAGGGAAGCTTTTGGTGATTTTTTGGAAGCCTGCATTCGCCAAGGGGTACACCTCCTCCTCACAACCAATTCCCAGGAAATCCCTTCCCAAATCACCCAGGTGGCTCAACTAGCAGAAAATGGGAGCATTCGTACCTGGGAGCGAAAAGACTACCAACTCCCCAGCGCAAACGAATTTACCTTGCCTTGGGACCTATCCCTACTTCCGCAGCTCCTTCCTGCTATTCCTCGCCCAGAAGGCAGCGTAGTAGCCCTAGATCAAGTGAGCATCCGCTATGGAGCTAAGCTCATCCTAGACAACCTCAGTTGGAAAGTGGAAGCAGGTGAACGGTGGCGGCTTTCAGGTCAAAATGGAAGTGGCAAGTCCACCCTGATCAGTTTACTTATCGGAGAAAATCCTCAAGCCTATTCTCAAAATTTCTCTCTTTTTGGGAAACGAAGAGGGACAGGCGAAAGCATCTGGGATCTTAAACGGCCCATTGGATTTGTAGCCCCTGAACTAGGGCGCTTTTTTCCTAGAAACCAAACGCTACAAAAAGTCATCCTCTCTGGGTTGACTGATACCATGGGATGGTTTAGAAAAGCGAATCCACAGGAAGAAGGTCGCTGCAGTTTCTGGATGGAATTCTTTAAGCTACAGCACCTAGCCAACCGGTATTTTCACGAGTTAAGCCTTGCTGAGCAGCGCTGGGCCCTCCTCGCCAGGGCGTTGATCAAAAACCCACAGCTCCTCATTCTCGATGAGGCCTCCCAGGGTATGGACGAACAGCAGCGCCATCTTTTTCGAGAAACCCTCCAATCGATTCTACTTCATTCGCCGATGACCCTGATCTACGTCAGTCACTACGACCAAGATGTGCCGGCCTGTATCGATCACTGCCTCAAGCTGGGAAAATAAGCAAGCAAAGACCGGCTTAGGCTATCGAAAAACCCAAGTACAGTTCAATCAGCTCCTTGGGCACTAGAAAACTTGATCAACGGATTCCAATTCTGGATGATAATCTTTAGTTTACTACTTTAGAACTAATCGATGAGCAGCCGAAGAACTTTCCTCCATCACCTCGGGCTAGGATTAAGCCTCCCAACTCTTGCTGGATTTTCCTTTGCCAAGGAGAATAGGAACCCTTTTCCCACAGGCCCTGTCCAGGATGAGGCCTATTGGAAGGCAATTAGAGGACAGTTCCCCCTCACTGCTGATCGCATCTACCTCAATAACGGAACCTTTGGTCCGGCACCCTTTTCGGTGCTCGATGCCCTAGAAAAAAGTAATCGAGACATCAATACCAGCGGAGAATACGGCAATTCAGACCAAGAACGAATTCAGCTGACTCAATTCTTTGGAATTAAACCCACGGAATTATCCATTACGCACAACACCACCGAAGGAATCAATATCCTCGCCTGGGGCATCCCCCTGCAGCCTGGAGACGAAGTCATACTCACTACACACGAACATGTTGGAAATGCCGTTCCTTGGTTAAATAGAGCCAAGTACGACGGGATTGTACTCCGAACGCTGGAGCCCAAAGCAACCCAAGAAGAAAATTTGACTGAAGTTCAAAAACTAATCAATTCGAAAACCAAAGTCATTGCGCTACCTCATGTGACCTGCACCACGGGATTGGTATTCCCTATTCAGGAGATTTGCAGTTTGGCAAAATCAAGGGGGATCCTAACTGCCATCGATGGGGCGCATGGTGCAGGCACCTTTGACCTCAACCTCCATGCATTGGGATGTGATTTCTATGCAGGCTGCTTCCACAAATGGATGCTGGGACCCAGTGGAACTGCTTTTCTCTATTTACGCGAAGAATCCTTGGAAAAGCTACGCCCGCTCATGATTGGAGGTCATTCGGATACCGGATGGAACATGAACGTGAACCCTCCTACCCTAGCAGGCTATGTGCCCTCCGCCCGACGCTTTGACTACGGTACCCAGAGCAAGTCCCTTGCCGTGGGCATGGTGGCCGCCGCGGAATTTCACGACAAAATTGGGAAAACTAACATCGAGACTAGACTCAAAACCCTCAATCAATACCTATTTGAAGGGCTTTCTGAAATGAATTCCAAACTGGATATCCTCACCCCTGAGGAAAAAGAATCACGAATCTCCCTGATTTCCTTTCGCCCAAAAAATACAAGTTACCAAGCCTGTGGAAATGCATTGGGCAAAGCTGGATTTCGCATTCGGCAGGTACCTGAAGGAGGCGTAAATGCCATTCGGGTATCCACCCATGTTTACAATACCCAAGAGGAATTAGACGCGTTTCTAGTTGCCCTGAAGCAAATCCTTACTTGAGTTTCTTTTTCTTCTTTGCAGCTGCTCTTTCTACGGCCTCCTGCGCACGAAACTGCGCGATGGAAACAATAAGTTCCTCCGGTAAATCTTCCCCATAGGGAAATTGAATGGCTCCCTTGGAAGTCACGTAGCCTGCCAACTCCTCCTGAAAATTAATCACTCCTGAGGAAGTCGGGTAAAAGCCCAGATGACTTTTGGCAGCTGCATAGTAGACCAGCATCTCAGTCGTCTTGAAGGCTGGCATGTGGTAACTAATTACCTCCTCCGCTTCTGGCAAGGCTTGTTGAAGGATTTCGCGCATTTGCTGTAACTTGGCTTGGATTTCTGGAGGAAACCAGGAAAAGTACTCTTGAATTGAATTTGGTTTGGGATTCATAGGCTATAGGGCTCTATAGATGAAAAGCGGATTGAACTTATGGAAAAAAATGATTTGACGCTCAATGAAGCGCAAAAATTAGTAGACGACTGGATCAAAACGGTGGGGGTACGCTACTTCAATGAACTCACCAACATGACCTTGTTGACGGAGGAAGTAGGAGAATTGGCCCGAATCATGGCCCGAACCTACGGGGAGCAATCCTTCAAGGAGTCGGACAAAGGCCGCGCACTTGACGACGAAATGGCCGATGTACTTTGGGTGCTAATTTGCCTTGCCAACCAAACGGGCGTGAATCTGACAGAAGCTTTGGTCAAGAATCTGGAGAAGAAAAATAGCCGAGACTCGACACGCCACCAGGAAAACGAAAAGTTGCAGTAAGCCAATCCCTGCCTGATGCAAGCTATTGACCTACTGCAACTCTAATTTCAACTTGATTCTTGACAGATGAGTGACAACCCATTTCAGGCAAGGTCATGAAGTCAACGGTCGACAGACCACTGTTAACAGCTCACATTTTTAAATGTCAAACCTTACCTTAAATAGGTAGAAGTTAATAAAGCAGATAAGAGCTCAGAAATTAAAAAAACCTTTATTCAAGCGTGTTGTTTTCAAGAATGCGCATTAAAGCGGTATTCAAATACAACTTCTCTTTTCCTACTTTTTTTGCAGTCAAAAACCCAGCTCTCTCCAAGGCAATGAGGTAATTTCCCACCGTTTTAGAAGTACCCAAACCCACATCAGTCAACGATTTTCGTTTGGTGTAAGGCAAACGGAAAATCAGCTCTACCAACTCCTTAGAATACACCTTAGGCAAACGTATTCGGATGCTTTCTGTGGTTTCCTCCAATAGGCTCAACACCTGATCGATTCGACTCAATCCATGGTTTGCAGTTCGTTCCACCATTTCTAGGATGTACAAAATAAAACCCTCCCAATTCTCCCCTTCGGTTACGGCACGGAGATGGCGGTAATAATCGCTTTTGTGCTGAATAATGTACTCACTCAGGTAGATCGCTGGCAACTCCAAGAGTCCAGTTTGCTTTAAAAACAGAAAAAGCAGGATGCGGCCAGTGCGTCCATTCCCATCTGCAAAAGGATGTATTGCTTCAAACTGATAGTGCATCAATGCCATCTTAATCAAAGGATCAAGACTAGATTCCTCATTGACAAATCTCTCCCATGCGGCCAATTTCTCCCGAATCACCTCCTCACCACTGGGAGGAGTGTAGATAACTTCACCCAATGGATTGGCCAACGTAGTACCCATCCCATTCCGAATCCCAGCGGTATTCCCCTTTATTGTCTGAACCAATTCAATGCAAAGGTTGGTCGTCAAGAACGGCCGAGATTTCATGCGCTCCAGTCCCAACCAAAGGGCCTCCTTGTACCGAAGAACCTCCTTGGCTTCTGGATTTTCGAAAGTACTATCCGAGATCAGTGCTTGGTACAGGTCATCATGCGTGGTCAAGATATTTTCAATAGCCGAACTCGCCTTGGCTTCCTGTAAATGAATCGTGTCAATGAAGAGAGTTGGATTAGGCATCTTTCGGATGGCCCCGTTCAATTTAGCCAAAGCCCTACTGGCTGAGATGATCTTCAGCAAGATTGCTTTCGTCTCCAAATCCACCTTGGGTGGAAGAGACGGCAGCTCGTTGTAAGGAAGCAAACGGTTTAATCGGTTCATGACAGGAGTAAAAAGTATACGCGTATTCTTAACGAAGGTAAATTTATCATATTTTTACCTTTGAAAAAATTAACGAAGGTAATTTTTATCTTTTTTTACCTTCGTTTTGAGTACGAGGGTAAATTTCACCCTCGTTATTTATAAAAA
Source organism: Spirosoma fluviale (assembly GCA_945872775.1). Classification (GTDB taxonomy): domain Bacteria; phylum Bacteroidota; class Bacteroidia; order Cytophagales; family Cyclobacteriaceae; genus Algoriphagus. The sequence goes on from CAMCBC010000002.1 coordinate 28,446, forward strand.
TTTGACTGCTGCTTGAAAAAAAATATCCAATAATCCAATCGGTGGTAAGGAAACAAAATTTAGGTCAAATCCCTTTTTGGCTCGTCCGCTCTTTCGCTTCGTTGGTAAGTGCGAAGCTTTCTTTTCGGGTGATGTTTTTGATGTGATTGACCCTCCTGAATCTTAATGCGCTCCAATCTTCATCAATGGCTACCTGCCTAACCCCTTCAAATCCATATTCACCCAGGATTCCAAAACCAGTATCCCGATTAAACGCACAGGTGTACTTCTTGGAGCTTGCTTTTGGGTAAGCTATCCATACAATTGGATCAGCCACTGATTTAGGTTGAATCGAATGGATAAAATTCTCGATCGCTACCTGCTCGATCACAAAGCCCAAGGTAAATTCAACCTCCCCTGCCACTTCAATAGATTGAATAACCTGGGTTGATTCTTCCATTAGCGATAGCTCTTCACCAAAGGACTGTGGAGCGTTAACCACTAGGATTTGTTTGTGGTCTTTAAAATTGAGTTTTTTGAATAATGGGGTCATCTTAAAAAAAGTTATACGGATTGAACTCAACCAAAATTAAACAACACAGACAAAAAAACTTATTTAAACTATTCGTAATTCCCCTTTTTGGGATACTCCAACCACCTGATCGTAAAGATTGAGACTCAAACAAAAGTCGATATCTGCCTCAATGCCGTGATTTTGAAGGCGCTTCGCATGAGCTGCCTGAGACAAATAAGTTGCCAAGTTTCCACCGACTAGAGCAAACAAGGATTCCATGGCAATTGCCCCATCTTCTCGGTTGGCATGGCTTTCTCCTAGCGCTTGCACCAAGGCACCTGCGTACAGCGAATCTTCCAGATTGAATCTTCCTTTCCAGCCCGCACAGTGAATCAACACATCCAAATCTCGAGATTGAATGTAGGTCACTGTAGCTTGAAGGTTAGGAAATGCCCCAATCAAAACTTCTGCTGCACCTTTAGATTTTTCAATGGCTAATGTACCATTGGTGGTTGTCATCGCCAGTTTCCTCCCGGCATAGGCACCATCGGTGTAGGCCAAAGGTGAGTTTCCAAGTTCAAAGCCTGGAGCCGTCAGACCATCTCGTTCCGCTGCAATCAGGTATCCTTTATTTTGCATCGCCCTGCAGGCTTCCAATTCTGCGAAAGGCAAAATCTCCGTGACCCCATGTGCTAAAGCGGCTACCATGGTGGAAGTTGCTCGAAAAATATCCACGACCACGACCAACTTACCGGTAACCTCGTGTAAGTGGATCAGCTCTGGACTAAAGCAAACTTCAATAGATCGCATTATCCCTTGTATAGCGGAAGTTTTTCTACCTGAGCCTTTAGGTTTTTATTTCGGATCTGGATGTAAATCTCAGTTCCCACCTTGCTGAAGGCGGTTTGCACATAGCCCATCCCGATGCCAAGACCCATACTTGGAGACTGAGTACCTGAAGTAACTTCGCCAATCACCTCCCCAGCAGCATCCACGATCGGATAATGTCCTCGAGGAATACCACGCTCCTGCATGATAAATCCGACCAACTTGCGACTTACCCCTGCTTCTTTTTGTTGCTTCAAGGCTTCAGAATTGGTGAAGTCTTTGGTGAATTTGGTAATCCAACCCAATCCTGCCTCAATAGGAGAAGTGGTATCCGTGATGTCGTTGCCATACAAGCAGTATCCCATCTCTAGACGCAAGGTGTCTCGAGCACCCAAGCCAATCGGCTGAATGCCATAGGATGCACCTGCTTCAAAAATCTTTTTCCAAACTAGCTCTGCGTCTGCATTTTTCACATAAATCTCAAAACCTCCCGCACCTGTGTAGCCTGTTCCTGAGATAATCACGTCCGCGATGCCCGCAAAATCGCCGATCGCAAAATGATAAAATTTAATGTCTGCTAACGATACCGAGGTCAACGACTGCATGGCAGCAGCAGCTTTAGGTCCCTGCACGGCAAAAAGGCAATAGTCGTCTGAGGCATTACGAAGACTTGCGCCCATGGTATTGTGCGCGTTGATCCAGGCCCAGTCCTTATCGATATTGGAAGCATTAACTACCAGCATGTACTTCTCTTCTGCCATTTTGTAGACAATCAAATCGTCTACTATTCCTCCGTCTGCATTGGGGTAGCAGGAATACTGCGCCTGACCAATCACCAAAGTGGAAGCATCGTTGGAGGTCACTTTCTGGATCAGTGCCAAAGCCTGAGGACCCTCCACAAAAAATTCACCCATGTGGGATACATCAAAAACACCTACTCCTTGACGAACGCAAAGATGCTCTTCGATGTCTGAGCTGTAGCGAACTGGCATCATGTAGCCTGCAAAAGGGACCATTTTGCCTCCTAAAGCCGCGTGAAGATCATTTAAAGGGATGGTTTTGATGGGTGTTTCCATGGGGATGTGTCGAATTATTCGGGAGCAAAGGTAAGCAATGCCCTAAAAAATGGGGTCGCCAATCAGATATATTTTGATGCCAGATACAAAAAAAGCAGCTCGTTAAAGCTGCTTTTCTATTTAGGTTATGAGTTGCTTAGACGGAGAAACTTTCCCCACATCCACAGGTGCGGCTTGCATTGGGATTTACAAACTGAAATCCCTTTCCATTAAGCCCATCGGAAAACTCCAAGGTCGTGCCTACTAGGTACAAAAGGCTTTTTTTGTCCACCAAAATTTTGACGCCTTTGTCTTCAAATACATGGTCGCTATCTGCCAATTGCGCATCAAAGCCCAATTCGTACATCAAGCCCGAACAGCCTCCTCCTTTCACGGAAACGCGAATGTTCTCCTGCTCCATTCTCCCCTCTTCTTTCTTCAATTCAAGAATTCTCTCTTTGGCTTTGTCAGAAACGGTGATCATATCTTTATATCTTTACGCTTTGGTTGGTAACTTCTCCCCTTTAAACTACTTCGAGAAGAAAAAGATTCAGGCAAAGATACAAATTAATGGCATGAGGAAAATCGAACATCTTGGAATTGCGGTTGCCGACCTAAAAAAATCCAATGAACTCTTTCAAAGGCTGCTAGGCAAGGCCCCCTACAAATCAGAAAGCGTTGCTTCCGAAGGGGTTGAAACCAGCTTTTTTCAGGTAGGAGACACCAAAATTGAATTGGTTCAAGCTAGTTCACCGGATTCCCCCATCGCCAAATTCATCGAAAAAAAATCAGAAGGCATCCACCACATCGCTTTTGATGTGGAAGACATATATGGAGAAATGTCCCGACTGAAAGCCGAAGGTTTTGAGATTTTAAATGAGGTTCCCAAAAAAGGAGCCGACAACAAAATCGTGGTTTTTCTACATCCAAAGAGCACAAACGGCGTGTTGGTGGAATTGTGTCAATCAGATCCCAACCCAACGAATTCTTAAAAATCATCCCTAACTAAATAGTAGCCTTTTAGCGCTTCAAATCCAAAAAGCATGTCCGAGAAAAGAACTGAAATCAGTGAATTGGGAGAATTTGGCTTAATTGACCAGCTCGCGAAAGGTGCACTAATCAAAAATTCATCCACACTGAAAGGGATTGGTGACGATGCAGCAGTACTTGATGCGGGGGATCAGGTAACTGTCGTGAGCACTGACCTACTTTTGGAAGGCGTTCATTTTGACCTTGCCTACACGCCACTCCCTCACCTAGGTTTCAAGGCTGTAGCGGTGAATGTCTCCGACATTGCTGCCATGAATGCCATTCCTACCCAGATTACAGTAAGTCTCGCCCTATCCAACCGATTTTCGGTAGAAGCTGTTCAAGCGCTTTACGAAGGAATCTACGCCGCGTGCGAGCAGTATGGGGTGGATTTGGTGGGTGGTGACACCACCGCCTCCCGTTCTGGACTTGTGATTTCTGTGACCGCTATGGGTCAGGCCAAAAAAGAGCAACTCTCCTATCGCTCCGGTGCACAAGTGAATGACATCCTCTGCGTCACGGGTGACCTAGGAGCTGCACTTGTAGGATTGCAGATCTTGGAAAGAGAAAAGCAAGTCTACCTCTCCAATCCAGACATGAAGCCTGAACTGGAAAAATACACCGTAGTGACCGGCCGTCAACTCCGTCCCGATGCCCGTATGGACATCATCCACGAGCTTCGAGAACTAGGTGTGGTGCCAAGCAGCATGATTGATATATCGGATGGACTAGCCTCTGAGATTTTCCACCTCTGCAAGGCCTCAAGCGTGGGTGCGACCATTTACGAAGACAAGCTTCCTATTGACAAGCAAACTTTTGACACAGCTGTAGAACTCAATCTAGATCCCATTACCTGCGTGATGAATGGCGGAGAGGATTACGAATTGCTTTTTACGATTGATCAGAAGGATTTCGCGAAACTCGAAAAACACCCCGATGTGCATTTTATAGGTCACATCACGAAAGCAGAAGAAGGAAAATTCCTGGTTACCAAAAGCGGCACCGCGGTGCAAATCAAAGCCCAGGGCTGGAAGCACTTCTAAGCTACTTTTTCATTTTCTAAATAAAGGGCTTGTACTTAAACCTTGTTTTTGGTGTCCATGTGAATGGTAACAGGACCGTCGTTGATCAGGCTTACTTTCATGTCTGCCCCAAAGGAACCTGTACCGATTGCTTTGCCCAGTTCTGCCTCAAAAACGGTGAGTGCTTGCTCGTACAAGGGTAGTGCTATCTCAGGTCGAGCTGCTTTAATGTAAGACGGGCGATTACCTTTTTTGGTACTTGCATGAAGGGTAAACTGTGAGACTAACAACAACTCTCCTCCAACATCGAGCAGGCTCTTGTTCATCACTTCTTGTTCATCGGGAAAAATCCGAAGGTTGACTATCTTTTTAGCTAGCCAATCGATGTCTTCTTTCCCATCCGCCTCTTCGATTCCCAAAAGCACCAACAATCCGATACCAATTTCAGATTTAACTTTTCCATCAATCCTCACCGAGGACTCTGAAACTCGTTGAATGACTGCAATCATGCGCCTAATTCTTGCATTTTACCAGATAAAAAGCAGTCCACACTGCTTTTTGAATCGCTAAGCGCCACATTCACCAATGCTTTGGCTACCACATGATCCCGAATGGGACGAATGTTTTTTCCAAGTTTGAGCCAAGTCAAGGGCATCATAAAAAAGGTAGCCACTTGCTCACCAAAGCGAAACTCATGGCGAGCTCCCAATAGTAAGGAAGGACGAAAAAGTCCTAAATAGGGGAATCCTAGTGCCTTTAAATCCTCTTCCGTCTTGCCTTTTACTTGGTTGTAAAAAATGGAAGATTGGGGATTGGCTCCCATTGCAGAGACAAACAAAAACTTGGATGCCCCTAATTTTTTGGACCAAGAAGCAAACTCAAGCACCAAATCGTGGTCTACTGCGTAAAATTTATCCTTGGAACCCACCTGCTTGATGGTCGTACCCACACTGCAGAAAGCATGTACGGTCACCTTTTTTTCCTGCAAGGCAAGGACCAAAGGCTGGTAAACTCCTCCCAAGGACTGTGCATTGATCTGATCTTCCCAAGCCCAAGAAGTTAACTTACGCATGTCCCCATCGATTTGAAGCAATTTTTCATGCTTCAAGGCAAGACTCCTACGCCCCACACTGATTACATAGCTGTATGCTGCATTACGAAGGAGTTGATGCAGCAACTGCATCCCTACTAATCCCGAGGTTCCAGAAATCAAAGCAATCGTCATGGAATCAAAGTTGAAGAAATTAATGGATAGATTTCACTTTCTAGGTCTTTCTGTTTGTTTTTGGCATACCAAAGGTGAATCTCCTCTAAAAATTCCAGATAAGTAAGACCACCTGAATTTTGCTTAAATGCCGCATGAAGATCTAGTAAGTATTTGGGTTTGGGTCCCCAGGTAAACAACTCTTGCAGTAAGTCTGCAGTCATCGCCACCAATTTGGGAATAGATCGATTCCCATTCGTCAGGTAGGCATCCATCAAATCTGGATGCTCATCCCGAAGCACAATCTTGAGGGTGATGAGAGGATTCAGATCCGCGAGCTTAGCCAAATGTGGAATCGATTGGGCACTGTCTCCGCACCAAGCCTCGGTAATTACCAACCAGACCTGTGGCTGATTGACCCGCAAGAGCAACTGTTCCAGCTCCTCAGACACCTTGCTCTTCTTATTCCAGCGAACCATCCGCTGCAAGGACATGCGGGTGTAGGCGAGGTATTCTTCGCTTTGATTGGCACCCGTGGTGCGATTCTCCTGAACGAGCTGTTCGGTAAATTCAACAAACTCGGGGTAAGAAAATCCTCCTGCTAGCAATTCTGAAGTAATGGGATAGCGCAACGATTTCATGGCATGGATTTGACTAGCAATCTAGACCTTTAGAATTTGGTTCAGGAAAGGCCCTGTTTACAAAAATTAGGCCTGTTCTTTTCCTTCAAATGGGACTTTTAACTAAGAAAATCGAGATTAAAAATAGAGGCTGATCTCCGCCTTCACCTTGCGAATTGCCAAGGCAATTGGGTCGTTTTGACGGTCAAAAGACTGAGTCAATACCACCTTTGCAAGATCTACTCCAGTAGCGGATTCATTCAATTGCTGACGGCTCACATTGATACGGGAAATGACCTCCTCCACGGCAATTCGAACAGCATCCCAAGTATCCTCAGAGAAGTACACCTGCTGACTAGCATTGTGGTTAAACTCTTCACGAATCTCTGAAATCAAGTGATGGTGCAGTTCCTCTGCAGAAAACTGCCCAGGAATCGCCCTGCGGATCACTTGAGACGGGGTAATGCGCTCCAGCAACAAACAAAGTCGCTCGGCTGCTTGAAGCCGAATGGGTAGCACCACATTCGCTTGCTGGGTACGTAGATCCAACTTTAATTTCTCTTGTTCCTTGGATAAAAAAGAAACTACCACCAAATACATGCCATATAAAACTGCGGCGGCTGGAAGCAAAATTTTCAAAAGTTCAAGTAGGTAGTCCATGTCCAAATTTTAATTCGAATATCTGTAATTCTTCTTTGCTTTAAAACTGTCGAATCGGCTAATTTTGTATACAACAATCAAATTATTCTTTACTAGTTGCTTCCTATACCATGTTGATCCCAATTGATATTTCATCGAAAGCAGCGAGTGAAATCAAGCACATCCTAGCAACCAAAAATATTCCTGCGGATTATTTTCTTCGGGTAGGTGTCAAAGGTGGAGGTTGCGGAGGCATGTCCTATGCTTTAGGCTTCGATAAGGTCAAACCTGAAGATCAGCAGTTTGAAGTCCAGGGCATTCCTGTTTTGATTGAGAAAAAACACTTCATGTTTTTGATGGGAATGCAGATTGATTTTTTTGAAGGAGATGAGGCAAGAGGATTTACCTTTGTCAACCCAAGTATTCCCAAGCGGCATGACCAATAAGCTACTTTGATTAAGTTCTGGGGATACTTGGTTTCAAAAATCCTCAAATCCGGGTTTGACCTGATCCCAAAACGCATCTAGTGCGATAATTCGGGGTTTGAGAAAAGAAATGATGCGAGGCCAATCTTCCGAATCAAGCACATTCACCCCTTCCAGGACGCATTCTATTTTGGAGATGATTTGCCCCTGCTCATTTTCTACATGCAGCTTCCAGTTCCATTCCTCCTGTAAGCATCCTTGAAGAATTTTTTTTAATTGGCTGAATTGATCGAGCACCAGCTCCTGCATTTCTAGGTCGGCGTGCCCCATTTCAATCCCAATGGAAGCATAATCTCGCTCAGCCCGCATGCGGAAGTAGACATCCTTTACCCCAGTTTTGTAATTGGGCCAATTGGTTCTTCTGCCATAGGCATTGGGAACGGGCTTCATGTATTGCCCAAAAGCAATCCAAAATTCCGTTCGGATTTTTGATAGTTCCGCTCGGGTATACATGACTTACTCAGGAAAAATCTTCCGGATAGGAAAGGGTTACGCCCGAAAAATCAACCAAACCACCGATGGCAGGTTGCTGCTTTTTGAGGGTAATACGGATATGTTCCACCTCTGGATAGGCAGCTCGTATGTCCTGAACGATGCAATGACCCAAATGCTCGAGCAACTTGACTTGTTGGTCCATGCGGGCTTTCACCAGCTTGTAGAGCTGCGCATAATCAATGGTACCTTCTAGACGGTCGGTCTCCATGGCCACCTTAAAATTGGTCTGGAGCTCTAAGTCTACCCGAAACCGGTTGCCCAGCAGATTCTCTTCTGGATACACGCCATGGTACCCAAAAAACTCCATTCCCTCCAGTACTACCTTTCCCACTAGTCGAATTGATCGAAAAATGAACCCGAAGAAGGTTTGTCTTCTTCTTTCTTTTGCTCCGCTGTATCAGATGCTGGCTCCTCCGGTTCTTCTACCTCCTCTTCGGTATGAAATTCTGCTCGCTCTTCTAGCTCCTCTTCCTCCTCAAACTCTTCTTCATACTCCTCATCATCTTCTGCCTCTAGTTCCTCTTCAAGAACCTCTTCTTCCTCTTCAAACTCTTCCTCCTCTTCAATAAAGTCATCTTCGTCATCCTCTTCCTCTTCTTCAAATTCCTCCTCTTCTTGCGCCGCTTCAATCGCTGATTCTTCTACCTCGTCTTCTTGGCCGTCAAAAATCTCGGAAACAAGTTCCTCCTCTACAAAGGATGCACTTTCAGCAGCTGATTCTACCCCAGTTTCGATAAACTCCTCCAAATCGGTGGACGCTACCTGTTCTTCATTCATCTCTGGCTGCGGGTCTTCCTGATGCGGCGTGGTCGGCACTTCTTCTCGTTGTACTATACTTGGGCTAGCTGTAGATGCAAAAGTGGCAACATTGGCTGCAGAAAAATAATTGGAACGGGAAAGCTCCTCCGCTTTAATTTGAAAGGCTTTGGCATCTATGCGCGAAAAGTGCGTTTCTGAAAGTTCAATTTGGTTCAAGGCATCTTGCGACAGCCTTCGTAAGCTTTTGACCAAAGCTTCTCGCTGTTCCACCAAGCCTTCGTAACTTTTGATCAATCCCTTAATATTTTCAGCCAAGACACGGGTGGTCTCTTTAGCATTTTCTTCTGCTGCCTGAGTGATTACTCTAGCTTGCTCTTGAGAATAAGTTCCCAATTGCTCCGCATAGCGCTGTGCCTCTCGAGTGGTTTGTTCTGCAATTTGATTGGCTTCTCCAATGATTTGATCAGCAGCCTCTGTAGCTTCAGTAATGATGGCAGCTCCCGTATCCTCAGCAGTTTTAAGGGTTCGGAACAAAGAATCTTCCACATCCTTGAGCCGCTTGGCCTCCCCTTCTACTTGTTGCAAGCGACTTCTTAGCTCCAAATTCTCCTGGTTGATCTGCTCCATCACCACGCTCATCTCTTCCAAGAAATCGGAAACTTGTTTTTTTTCATAGCCTCTAAAAGAGGTTTCAAATGTTTTTTGCCGTATGGCTGTAGGGGAAATTTTCATAGGGTTTGTGCTTCAATTTGCCAAATTGCTACCGATCGATCGTCTGAAACCGATACAATAACACCAGAATAAGTACTCCAAAAGACTTTATTTATAGAAGTTCCATGACCTGCATTCCTAGTTTTATCGATAACTTTAAGCAGGTTGCGACTAGTACTATCCCATATTTTTAGGGACTTATCCATCGAACAAGTCACTAAGTATTTGCCGTCTTCACGGAAAGATAAATAATTAATGGCATACAAATGCGCCACTACATTTTCCTCCAACAAATAGTCGGCTGTATTCCAAAATTTCAAATGCGCATCTCGTCCTCCCGAAACGAGCGTTTTTTCATCGGGACTGTATCCCAAAGCAAAAACCGAGTTGCTATGACTCTCTAGACGAGCAATGGGTACTGCGCCAGCTGCGAGATCTAGCACCTGAATGCTGTGATCGCTGAAGCCCAAGGCCAAGTGTCGTTTTTGGGAAGCGAGTGCTAACACTCGGATGGATTTGGAGGCAAGTTTTACCTGCCTTTTAATTGCCCGAGCTAGCAAATCCACAACAATAAGTACCCCATCCCCCGTGGCCACAAATAATTCGTCCCCAAAGACCTTTAAGTCAAAAATGGCCGACGAACTCAATTTTAAACTCCAGCTCTCCTTTTTCTCTTCCAGATCTATTACATGGATGCCCTCATAATTGTGGCCTACCACCAATGAATTTCGCTTGGAATCAACTTCAAGCGCATACACCGAGTGGGGTAGCCGGGCAAGCAATACTCCATCTTTTGGATGATCCAAATCCCACTCCACCACCATCCCATCGCCAGCACCGGTATAAAAATAACGCGGATCGGCACCTTCTTTTAAGGCATAAATACAGTCATTGTGTCCAGTAAGCGTATGTAATTTTTTTACTTGGATTTTTGACATATCTTCGAACTTCACTCTTAGCTGCGCCTTTAAGGCCTATGCAAACAAAAATAGGAAAAATTGATTCTTCCTCAGCCCTGGCAGTGAAGATAATCAACGACCTGTCTGAAAAGGATTTAGAATTTTTAAGTTTTCGAGAAAAGCTTTCCTTTGCCAATATCTCTCACCCAGAGCGGAAAAAGGAATGGGGCACAGCTAGACTTGCCATTCAAGAAGCCTTGGAACTTCTTCAAATCCCCTACCCAGGCTTTTTTAAGGATGAGCATGGCAAGTCTCATCCGATGAACGGACAAGGATTTGTCTCGTTGACGCATACGCGCGGCTATGCTGCAGCTATTTACCATCGAGAGCTTCCTGTAGGAATTGATATGGAAGTAATCCGCGAAAAAATCCTGCGCATCGGCACTCGATTTTTGGCAGCCAGCGAGTTGGACTTCCTAGAAAGCCATCCTGCACATTACACCATGGCTTGGTCTGCAAAAGAAACTATTTTTAAATGCCACGGCAAAAAAGGGGTATCCCTGCGCGAAAACATCTTATTGGACCCTTTCGCTCCTGATGCAACCTTAATCAAAGGGAAAATTCATGGAACAGATTTTAAAGATCATCACTACAGGGTGCAGGTAGAACGGAACGAAAGTCATATCTTGACCTACACCATTTGGTAACCTTGATTTCGTACCACTGCCCATGAAATTAGTTTTTGTAAGTCTACTCCTACTTCTTGGACTCAGTTCCACTAGCTACAGCCAAAATTTCAATCAACTTGCTGCTACCGATGCAGTCAGCGGCAGCTTGAAAACCTTAACCGGCCTAGCTAAAGAAAAAGGAGTACTTCTTATTTTTCATGATCCTTCCTGCCCATTTGCCAAACTGTATGAAAGCCGGATTAAAGCGCTTAAAACCAAGTTTGAAGCACAAGGGATTGGGTTTGTATTGATCAATCCACAGGCACAGAACAATGAATCTGAACTCAACCGATTCCGAGCCTACATCGATGAAAGTGGCCTCAACATGTCCTACCTGATCGATGAAAAACAAGAATGGGCCCAATTATTTCAAGTGAGTAAAATTCCGGAGGGCATTCTTTTGGCACCCGGAAAAACTGGTCTAGCCGTAGTTTACAAAGGTGCAATTGACAACAACCCACAACTGGAAAGTGCTGTAACCGAAAAATACCTGGAAATGGCATTGACTCAAGCGGTACGCGGTGAAAAACCTGCCGTACCTCAGGTAAGGGCGGTAGGATGCAATATTCGCATCTACTGATGTCCTAGAATTTCCAACAGTTCCTGAACTTCATCCACTTTATCGGTTTCACCTAATTTTTCAAATGCGGTGTACAGATTTTTTAAGAATCGAAGGACAATCGCCAAGTGGCTGCATGGATCAAAAAAAGCGGGCTGCGGATCAATTTTTAGTTGTTCCAAGAAATTTTTAATGTCTTCTCTTGAAAAAATAACCCCTTTATTAAAGGCATTGATGTAGAAACCTGAATCTCCTTGCGAATAGATCAATACAAAAAGGTTCGGGAGATTGACCCCATATATTGGCAAGCCTAATTTCTTAGCAACCAACAGGTAGATGCTGCACAAACTGATGGGATTTCCCTTTTTGGATTCCAGCACCATGGAAAGCATGCTGTTACCTGGAGAATGGAAGTTTTTAGTATTGCCAGAAAACTGTAGCTGCTTAAACAACACATGATTGAGGATTTTCACCTGATCCAAAGGCTGCAAATCCGGCGCAAAAAAGGTCCAAGCCTCCACGTAAAGTTGATGAATTGCTGCCTGCAAAGTTTCCAATTCCAAATCGGGATACTGGTAGGTATTTAAGATCCAGAGTCCTTCCAATAGGTCTTGATTTTCGGAATTTTTCCATTCTTGCAACCGCTGTTTGACCAAGCCAAACTGCAGGTCATGGACCAAGTCCTCCAATTCTTTCTGTAGTACCGGATTGAAACTCTCCTCCCATTTTTGTTCGAGAACTGGAATCACCGCTGCACCCAGTCCAACTAATTTTTCCCGCACATGCTGCTTCACTTCCCAGTCTGAGTCGTCTAGGAGGGAAATCAAGGCATCCAATTGAGCAGGAGAAAGCATGGGTAGAAATTGGAGTAGATTGGGTGACTCAAGCTGGGAATTTTAGTCCGAATCTTTTGGTTAATTTATAAAAAAAACCTTCCTGAATCCAAGAAGGTTTTCCTTGAGGTTCGAGAAAAAATCAATTCAGTTCGATTTCACTTTTATAGTCCTTGATGGATCGGTAAATCGCCGAAGCCATGTACTCTTGTCCTTCTTTGGTCATCAAAAAACGCTCTTCCTCCGTATTGGACAAAAACCCGAGTTCTACCAAGACACTAGGCATAGAAGGCGTCCAAAGGACATAAAATGGACCTTGCTTCACTCCCCGGCTTTTACGGCCTACATTATCACGGAATTGAGTTTCAATACGGTCAGCTAGGGAAATGCTATTGCCCACATAAGCCTTTTGCATCAAGTTAAACATCATGTAGGATTCGGGAGAGGTCGGGTCAAAACCTTCGTATTCTTCTTTGTAGTTTTCCTCAAGCAGAATTACTGAGTTTTCTTTCTTAACAATGTCAAAATTGGCATCAAAGTGTTTGTTTCCCATCACAAATGTCTCCGTTCCAAAGGCCGTCTTGTTGGCAGCTGAATTGGAATGGATGGAAACGAATAGATCTGCTTTGTTAACATTGGCAATATTGGGTCGCTGCTTCAGTGTAGGAAAGCTATCGTCTGATCTCGTATAAATGACCTCCACATCGGGCATATTTTCCTTGATGTATTTACCTACCAATAAGGTAACGGCTAGGTTGATGTCTTTTTCTCTTGATTTGGAACCAATATTTCCTGGGTCGCTCCCTCCATGTCCTGCATCAAGTACGATTTTTTTCATTCGAAAAGCAGGCATCATCGTTTCATTGGGAATGAATCCTCCAAACAAAAAAGGAACCAGGATAAGAAACCTTAACAGATTTTTTTTGGTATTAAATCTTTCCATGAGGGCAATCGAGTTAACTTTACACGAAATTAATTTCAAAAATACTAAAAGCGAAAGCACGGGTGGCGAGTCTCAGAGTTCTTTTTTTAGTCCTGATTGCAAGTTGGTGCATTCACCTATCCGCTTCAGCACAGGAAACTACTCGTCCTCAGCGAGAAAGGAGGGGCATCTCTCCGATCCCAGCTACAACTTTGAGAGGGGATACTACCCTAGCCAAACAAGATACACTCGCTCTCCTCGACTCGGCAAAAAATGTGCCTAAAAGTGATATTGAAACTGAAATTCTATATTACGCCGAGGACAGTATCATTACAGACTTCTCCGAGAACAAAGTTTACCTCTACAAAAAAGCCTGGTTTGAATACGGAAAAATGCGACTCGATGCCGATCGCATTGTGATCGACTGGAAAAATTCAGAACTCTACGCCTACGGAATCGCAGATAGTTTGGGTGTGGTGTCTGGCAATCCCTTCTTCAAAGACGGCAACTCGGTTTACGAGATCCGCAAGGAGATGCGCTACAACTTCAAAACACAAAAGGCCATTATCAAGGATGTGGTCACCGAACAGCAAGACGGGGTCCTTCGTGGAACCACCATCAAGAAAACTGAGGATGGGAGCGTGTACCTAGATCATGGCTACTACACCACCTGCAAACTGACCAAGCCCCACTGGCACATCTCCTCTTCCAAAATCAAATCCATTTCAGGAAAGCAAGTCGTGTCTGGACCTTTCAATCTTTATTTCAATGGCATCCCCACCCCACTCGGATTGCCCTTTGGATTGATTCCTGACACCCCCGAAGAGAAGGCATCTGGGATTATCTTTCCATCCTACGGCAGGGAGCAAGTTCGTGGATTGAGTTTGAGAGACCTCGGCTACTACTTTGCTTTCAACGACTACATCCACCTTCGTGTGACGGGAGATGTGTATTCCAAAGGAGGATGGGGTATCAAATCCCAATCCATGTACACCAAGAAATATCGGTATAGTGGAGGCTTTAACATGGACTTTCAAAAATTTGTTAGCCCAGAAACGGAACTCATCCCACTCAACTACAATACCTTTCGAGTGCAGTGGAACCATAGCCCTATCACACGAGGTACGGGACGATTCTCTGCTTCAGTGAATGCAGGTTCGACGAGCTACTTCAATAATGTCATCAACCCAAACAACTTTGCCAATAATGTGACTGGAGATCTAAGTTCGAATATCTCCTACTCCAAAACTTTCGCAGGCACCCCTTTCTCCATGTCGGCCAATCTTCGACACTCCCAAAGTGTGCAAACCGGTGAAGTACGATTGGACTTACCAACCATAGGCATCAACATGAATCGGCAAAGTCCCTTTCAAAATGTCAAGTTTGAGCCCCTCAAAACCTTGAACATTGCCTGGAACTTCAATCTCCAAAACTCCATTACCAACCGCATCAAAACCTTTGGACAAGCCAATCAAGCGGATGGACCCCAAACCGTTCCTTTCAACATGGATAACCTTGGTTTGCTACTTAAAAATGGAAACAATGGAGCCCGAAATACCATTCCAATCAGTTCCAATTTCTCCTTATTCAAGTATTTTACCGGTACCGCTTCGGCCAACTACACCGAGCTCTGGTACATGCAACGATTCAACTACAGCTACAACTCCACCACGGATAAGGTAGAGCAGGTGAAGGAGGATGGATTTAATCGGGTAGGATACTACAATACTTCCTTTGCGATGAATACCAACTTCTATGGCTTTTACAACTTCAAGCCATCGGGCAAATTGCAAACCATTCGCCACCACATGGCTCCTACCGTTTCTTTCAATTTCAATCCTGACTTTTCGGATCCTGCCTACGGCTACTACCAGGAAGTTCAATCCGATAAATCTGGAAGAATCACCCGCTACTCAAGACATCAAGGAATGATCTTTGGGGATGCTCCACTTGGAGAGGCAAGAGCCTTAAGTTTGGGACTTCGAAATGTGGTAGAAGCCAAAATCAAAACGCAGACAGACAGTACCGAAGGAGAATTCAAAAAAATCCCGCTTTTGGAAGCTTTCAACATCAATACCTCCTACAATTTTGCTGCAGATTCCTTTCAACTCTCTCCGATCCAGCTCTCCGCGCGAACGACCTTATTTAAGCAAAAGCTATCTGTCAACGTAAATAGTACCATCGACCCCTATGCAACTCGCTCTACCCTTGGGTCAGATGGCATCACCCGCTACAGCAATAGCAAGGAATATGCTTGGAAGAAGGGACAGGGAATTGGAACCATTCGGAGTGCCTCCTTAAACCTAAACGCATCACTAAACCCAAAAAACGGACAAAATCCTGGGGAGGTGCGAGATGAGCTAACACAGAATTTTATCCAGCAAGGGGGTGTCATGAATCAATTTGTTGAAAATGAAATAAATCGAATCGTGGCAGATCCAAGTCAATACATCGATTGGGAAATTCCTTGGAATTTAACTCTAGGCTACAACCTAGCCTATGCAAAGCAGGTGACCAATACCACCAACATTACCCAAGCCATGAATGTGAGTGGCGACTTATCCATATCTGAAAAATGGAAAGTGAACTTTAATACAGGTTTTAATTTTGATTCCAAAGAAATCACCCAAACCATGATCGGCATCGCTCGAGATCTTCACTGTTGGCAGATGAATGTCAATTGGGTGCCCTTCGGAAGATTTACCTCCTACAACATTGACATACGCGTCAAGTCGAGCATTTTGCAGGACTTGAAAGTATCGCGAAGAAGAACCTTCTTTGATTTTTAAGCTCAGAAATAAACCTTTCGGGACTTCATTCTCGTTAGGAATACCAGATTCCTAATTTCTACACTACCTGCTATGAATTTCCGTACCCTATCAATTTGCTTAGGGCTCGTTTTTGCGAGCATTCTCTTCCCAAGTACCGCTTCAGCACAACTCAAAAAGGTGCTCGACAAGGTAAGTCAAGCTACTGGAAGTTCTTCGAACCCTTCCCCAATTGAAATGGCCAATGGCCTGAAAGAGGCCTTGGAAAAAGGAACTGGACTGAGCGTGGATCGACTCAACTTAGAAAACGGGTTCCTAGGGAATCCAGCCATAAAACTTCCTTTTCCTGAAGAAGCCATCCAGGTGGAGCGCAGCTTACGGAAAATTGGTTTGGGCAACCTCTGTGATCAGCTTATCACCAGCATCAATCGTGCTGCGGAAGATGCAGTTAAGGAGGCGCGGCCCCTTTTCACGCAAGCCATCAAAGAAATGACTTTCAAGGATGTGCAAAGCATTCTTTTGGGTTCTGAGCGTGCCGCTACCGACTACCTTCAGCAAAGTACCACGGATGGATTGAAAGTCAAATTCGCCCCTCCCATTCAGGCAAGTCTACAAAAAGTAGGCGCCACCACGCATTGGGAATCAGTCATGACCCGGTACAATAAAATCCCTTTGGTCAAGCCTATAAACACTGACCTAACCGCCTATGTGACCGACAAAGCGCTGCAAGGATTGTTTGTGGAGATCGCCAAAGAAGAATTAGCCCTGCGGAAAAATAGTAACTTGAGATCCAGTCCCCTGCTCCAAAAAGTTTTTGGATTTGCAGACACACAGAAAAAGTAAATCGTCCACTGTTGTCAGACCATGGTCCACAGCCCATCTAATTAAACTTCAAACCTTATTTTGGCTGGTTAGTGGTGAAAAAGTGGATAATCAGAAAAAATAAAATGGTAGCAACAAAAAAGTCCAGCAAATGCTGGACTTTTTTGTATTTGAAGCAAGGAAAACCTTAGGAATCAATCAAATCCACTAGCAAACTTTCTCCCTCCTTAGTCACTTTCACGAGGCCCTTTTGGGTCAATCCCTTGATGGAGATGTCCCATTTTTTACCACTCAAGCCGGTTTCTACCTTTAATTCAGGCAAGGAAGCCGGATGCTTAGCTTTCAAGAGCTCTACAATGATTTTCTCTTCTTCTGTCAACTCCACCGCTTTCTTCTCTGGTCGCATTTGCGGGAAAAACAAGACCTCTTGAATGGTGGAATTATCCGTCAACAACATGGTCAAGCGATCGATCCCAATTCCTAGACCAGAAGTAGGTGGCATTCCATATTCAAGGGCACGAAGGAAATCCTCGTCCATGGCCATGGCCTCATCATCACCTCTTGCGGCAAGCTTCAGTTGCTCCTCGAAGCGCTCGCGCTGATCAATCGGATCATTGAGCTCGGAATAGGCATTTGCAATTTCTTTTCCATTCACAAACAGCTCGAAGCGCTCAACCAATCCTGGTTTGCTTCGGTGTTTTTTAGCCAAAGGCGTCATCTCGATCGGGTAGTCCGTGATGTAGGTGGGTTGAATCAAATTGGCTTCCACTTTGGCTCCAAAGATCTCATCGATCAATTTGCCCTTGCCCATGGAGGCATCCACCTCAATTCCCAGCTGCTTGCAAACCTGTCTGAGGCCCTCCTCATCCAGTGCACTGACATCTACGCCAGCATATTCTAGGATAGAATCAAACATGGTCAATCGACGGTAAGGTCCAGCAAAATCTATTTGCTTGCCTCCCACAGTCACTTGAGTAACTCCATGTATGGTCTGGGTAACTTTTTCAAGCAACTGTTCCACCATTTCCATCATCCAGATGTAGTCTTTGTAGGCTACATAAATCTCCATTGAGGTAAATTCCGGGTTGTGGGTTCGGTCCATACCTTCGTTGCGGAACATCTTGCCAAACTCATATACCCCATCAAAACCACCCACGATCAATCGCTTCAGGTAG
>CAMCBC010000003.1 GCA_945872775.1 Spirosoma fluviale
GCATTTGTAGCGGAAGCACAAGCAGAAACGGTGACAAAGTTAGGGCCTCTAAATCCATATTTAATGGAAATAAAACCTGCAGCAATGTCTGCAATCATTTTAGGAATAAAGAAGGGATTGAATCGAGGAGTTCCGTCACCTTGATTGAAGGCGGTCACCTCGTCTTGGAAGGTTTTGATTCCTCCGATGCCTGATCCCCAGATCACCCCTGCTCTTGAAAGGTCAAGAGTTTCAAGATTAAGTCCTGAATCACCCATAGCTTCCTCAGCGGCTACCATTGCATATTGGGTGAAGGGATCCATTTTGCGTGCTTCTTTGCGCTCGATAAACTGCTCGATGTCAAAGTTTTTTAATTCGCAGGCAAACTGGGTTTTGAATTGGGAGGCATCAAAATGAGTAATGGGCGCGGCGCCACTCACACCAGAAGCTAATCCTTTCCAGAACTCGTCTTTGGTATTACCGATCGGTGTGAGTGCACCTATGCCCGTTACTACAACTCGCTTTAAATTCATAGAAATGAATTTGAATACTGTTTATTTTACGTTGGCCTCAAGGTAAGCTACAGCAGCGCCTACGGTGCCAATTTGCTCTGCTTGGTCGTCTGGGATAGAAATGTTGAATTCTTTTTCGAATTCCATGATTAATTCTACCGTATCCAAAGAATCAGCGCCAAGGTCGTTGGTGAAGCTTGCTTCCATAGTTACTTCAGATTCTTCTACGCCAAGTTTGTCAACAATGATGGCCTTTACTTTTTGTGCAATTTCAGACATTTTGTGATCAGTTTAGTTAATAACTCTCCGCAAAGAAATATATTTAATGCCTAATTGACAAAGAAATGAGGGAAGTAAATTTTGCAAATAGCGAATATGGCTCTTGCTCCGTTTTAATTTCTATTTTTGTGTTTATTACTGATCTTCCCCAATGAAGAAGGCCAAGCTCCAAATTGAACCTACCTTTGACTTTGAATTGCTTGGAATCGTGTCTCCAATACGGGAATATCGCATGGCTTGGCTGGTCAATCAGGAATTGGAACTCAACCTCGTGAAAGTTGATGATTTGGAATTGGAATTTCTGAATTCCGAGAAGTTAGAAATCGCTCAGTATTTTCTTTCTTTGCCACATGGATTTATTCAGCTTTTGAAAAATAAGGCGCTTAATTCCGCACAGCAACTGGCATATTTGGTTCCTGAGTTGAAAAATCTAGACTATTTTCTTTTAGTTCAAGATGAAACGGAACAGATGGATTTGAGTAATTTTATGGAAAAGCTTTCGCGAAACCCACTGGTCCAGAGCATTGTTCGGATTGATATTTCAAAGCTAAAATCAAAAGAAAACCTATTAACTTATTAATACCCTATGTCTCAATTACCTTTTAAAAAGACAAAAATTTTAGCCACCATTGGCCCTGCTTCCAATTCGTATGAAATGATCAAAAGCTTGGCTTTTGCTGGAGCGAATGTTTTTAGACTCAATTTTTCCCATGGTACCCATGAGGTTCACCAGGAGGTTCTTGAGACTATCCGAAAAGTTAATCAAGAATTAAACTGTCATCTGGGAATCCTTCAGGATTTACAAGGTCCCAAAATCAGAGTAGGAGAGGTTGAAAACAATGGGGTTGAAATTATCCCAGGAGATAAAATCACCATTACCTCTGATCCTGTGATTGGTACGGCGTCCTTGGTAAGTACTGTTTACAAGAACCTTCCTCAGGATGTTCAAGAAGGAGAGCATATTTTGATCGATGATGGCAACTTGGAGTTGATTGTCAACAATACCGATGGTAAAAATGTGAATTGCACTGTGCTGCATGGTGGAATTCTAAAATCTAGAAAGGGAATCAATCTTCCCAATACCAAGGTGTCCGCTCCATCACTGACCGAAAAAGACCTAGAAGATCTAGAGTTTGGATTGGCCAATGATGTCGATTGGATTGCCTTGTCGTTTGTACGCTCCGCTGAGGACATCACGGATTTGCGTGAGCGAATTAAAAAAGCAGGCAAGGATTGTAAAATTGTTGCCAAAATTGAAAAGCCTGAAGCCCTAGAAAATATCGACGCCATCATTGAAGCTACAGATGCAATCATGGTTGCTCGCGGAGATCTAGGCGTAGAGGTTCCGATGGAAATCGTACCGCTTTGGCAAAAGAAGATGGTGGAAAAGTGCAAGCAAGCCTGCAAGCCAGTGATCATTGCTACCCAGATGATGGAAAGCATGATTCAGAATCCACGTCCTACGCGTGCGGAAACCAATGATGTGGCGAACGCGGTATTGGATGGAGCGGATGCTGTGATGCTATCCGCAGAAACTGCCTCTGGAAAGTATCCAATCAATGCAGTGAAGGCAATGACAAGCATCATTACCTATTTAGAGGAAAATGCGGAGGTGTACCACAACCTTTATAAAATACCTGAGGAGGATGCTACCTTTTTGAGCAATAACCTGATTCTGATGGCAGCTAGACTTTCTAGAAATGTGAAAGCAAAAGCTATTGTAGGCCTAACTTCTTCAGGATTTACTGGATTTCGATTGGCTTCACACCGCCCTCATTCCAATATTTTTGTATTTACGAGAAATAAAAAACTCTTGACCCAATTGTCTCTCGTTTGGGGTGTTCGGGTCTACTATTACGAAGGTCAGGCTTCTACGGATGGGGTGTTTGCTGATATTGAGGCGATATTAAAGCGAGATGGGCATGTGCACCAAGGGGAGGTTATCGTCAATACGGGAAGTATGCCGCTGAGCGAAAAAGGAAAGACCAACATGCTGAAAGTACACGTGGTAGGATAATTCCTCCAGGCTTTCCATAAAGCATAAAAAAAGGAGAAACTAAGTTTCTCCTTTTTTTGTGAATGAATTCCAGAATTTGGATTTCTTATTTTCTGATGACCGAAAAATCGAAGGTATCGAGGAACTTGGTCGTGAAGTTACCTGCTTTAAATTCATCGTTTTCCAACAAGGCGATGTGGAAGGGAATGGTGGTTTTTATGCCATCAATCACAAACTCCTCCAATGCGCGCTTCATTCGAACAATTACTTCTTCTCTTGATTGTCCGCTCACGATCAGCTTGGCGATCATCGAATCGTAATTGGGAGGGATGACATAACCTGCGTAGACATGCGAGTCTACACGCACCCCACGACCTCCAGGGATATGGAGATTTAGAATTTTGCCAGGACTAGGACGGAAGCCATTGGCTGGATCTTCCGCATTGATTCGGCATTCCATGGCGAATAACTTCGGATAGTAATTTCTTCCAGAAATAGTCTCGCCTGCGGCTACTTTTATTTGTTCTTTGATGAGGTCAAAGTCGGTTACTTCTTCGGTAATGGGATGCTCTACCTGAATTCGGGTATTCATCTCCATAAAATAGAAGTTACGGTTTTTGTCGACCAAAAACTCGATGGTGCCTGCTCCTTCATAACCAATGGCTTCCGCGCCTTTGATGGCAGCTTTGCCCATGGCATCCCGAAGTTCATCCGTGATAAATGGAGAGGGAGTTTCTTCTACCAGCTTCTGGTGTCTCCGTTGAATGGAGCAGTCTCGCTCAGAAAGGTGACAAGCCTTACCGGTTCTATCCCCAACAATTTGAATTTCTATGTGTCTCGGTTCCTCTACAAATTTTTCCAAATAGAGTCCGTCGTTGCCAAAAGAAGCACTGGATTCCATTTTGGCATCGTCCCAAGCTTTCTTGAATTCACTGTCTTCGCGCACGATGCGCATTCCTTTGCCTCCTCCACCAGCGGTGGCTTTGAGGATCACGGGGTAGCCCATTTCCTTGGCAATCACTAAACCTTGTTCGATGGAATCAAGCAAGCCTTCAGAACCTGGAATGGTAGGAACTCCTGCCGCTTTCATGGTAGCTTTTGCAGTGGCTTTGTCTCCCATTTTGGCGATCATGTCTGGGGAGGCCCCGATAAACTTGATGCCGTATTCTTCACAGACTCTTGAAAATTCCTCATTTTCAGAAAGGAAACCATAGCCTGGATGGATGGCGTCTGCATTTGTAATTTCCGCAGCAGCAATGATACGCGTGATATTCAAGTAGGATTCGCGGCTTGGGGCAGGTCCAATGCAAACTGCTTCATCTGCAAATCGAACGTGAAGGCTATCCTTATCTGCTGTAGAATAAACAGCTACAGTTTTGATTCCCATCTCCTTGCAGGTACGAATTACCCGAAGGGCGATTTCGCCACGGTTGGCAATTAATATTTTTTTAAACACGTGTTTTTTGATTTAGTGCAAAAATCAACCAGCTGGATCAACTAGGAAAAGAGGCTGGTCGTATTCCACTGGGCTTGCATTAGCCACAAGGATTTTTACGATTTTACCAGAGATTTCTGATTCAATTTCATTAAAAAGCTTCATCGCCTCAATGATACAGACTGTTTTCCCTGCGCTGATTGAGCCACCTTCGGTTACGAAAGGTGCCGCATCAGGACTTGCTGTAAGGTAGAAGGTGCCAATCATTGGAGACTTAATCTCTACCAAATTGGATGGTGCAGGGCTAGGAGCAGCTGCTACTGCTGGGGCAGCTACTGGAGCTGCTACTGGTGCAGGAGCTGCAGTGATTACCTGTGGTGCAGGTGCAGCTGTAGCAGCATCTGCGTATTTTTTCACGGAAAGCTCAAACTCCTCTGTCTTGATTTTTACTTCTGCAAGACCAGTATTGGAGATATAGTCAATTAAATCTTGAATTTCTTTAGGTTTCATAGCGTTCTTTTTTTGTTCCATGAGTTGGAGCAGTTAGGAGTTGTACTAATTCAAAAAGGACTGGTAATTTACTAGAATTCGAGAAACTTAAACTACTTATTTTACTCTTTCTGAATAAGAACCATCTCGGGTATCTACCTTAATTAGGGTGTCTTGTTCCACAAAAAGTGGCACCATCACAGTTGCACCTGTTTCTACAGTCGCTGGCTTCAGGGCGTTCGTAGCCGTGTCTCCTTTGATGCCTGGTTCAGTGTAGGTAATCATCAATTCTACGAATGGAGGAAGCTCTACAGACAGCGGAGTTTCATGTTCCGCATGAACTAGGATATCCACAAGCTGACCATCTTTCAATAGGTTTGAGCGTTCAATTAAGCGCTCCTCCAAAGAAATCTGCTCAAAATTGTCTGTATCCATGAAGTTGTAACCCAGATCATCTTTGTAGAGAAACTGGTGAGCTCTTTTTTCAACGCGTGCGGTAGTTACTTTTTCTCCAGCATTGAACGTTTTTTCAAGGGTTTTTCCAGTTCGTAAGCTTTTCATTTTCGTGCGAACAAAGGCGGCGCCTTTACCCGGTTTCACGTGTTGAAATTCGACAATCGAAAAGATGTCGTTGTTCATTTCGAGACAAAGCCCATTTTTAAAATCTGCAGTACTTGCCATATTCTTTTAGTCAAATTTATTATTTAGGATCCAAGGCCCACTTGAGGTAGATCGCACCCCAAGTAAATCCACCACCAAAGGCAGCTAAAATCAGGTTGTCTCCCTTTTTTAATTGGCTTTCATATTCCCAAAGGCAGAGAGGAATGGTCGCTGCGGTGGTATTGCCATAGCGCTCAATATTCATCATTACCTTTTCTGGTCCTACACCCATTCGATTGGCTGTGGCATCGATAATTCGTTTGTTGGCTTGGTGTGGGACTAACCAGGCAATATCTTCTCCCTTAAGTCCATTTCGCTCCATGACTTCTGCACTTACATCTGCCATGTTGGTCACCGCAAATTTGAATACACTGGTGCCCTCTTGGTAAGCAAAATGCTCACGGTTTGCAACGGTTTCTTGGGTTGCTGGTCTACGGCTACCTCCTGCCTTCATGTGAAGGAAGCTTTCTCCAGAGCCATCTGCTTTGAGAATGGCATCTACAATTCCTAAGTCTTCGGTAGTAGGCTCAAGCAGTACAGCACCCGCTCCATCTCCAAATAGGATGCAGGTAGTGCGGTCTTGGTAGTCGACGATTGCTGACATCTTGTCTGCGCCAACTACGATTACTTTTTTGTGGGTTCCTGCTTGGATAAACTGTGCACCAAGTTGCAAGGCATACAAAAAGCCAGAGCAAGCTGCACCGATATCAAAGGAAAATGAATTTTTGGCACCTACTTTATCTGCAATAATGTTTGCAGTAGCGGGGAAGGGCATGTCTGGGGTAACTGTGGCGCAGATGATGAGTTCAACCTCTAGGGGATCAGTGCCTGTCTTTTCCAATAAGCCTTTGACAGCTTCAATTCCTAGTACAGAGGTTCCTTGATTTTCGCCTTTGAGGATCCGACGCTCTTTGATGCCCGTTCTGGTCATGATCCACTCGTCATTGGTATCTACAAGTGATTCCAATTCTTTGTTAGTCAATCGGTATTCCGGAACATATCCGTGAATGCCAGTGACCATTGCTCTTAATTTATCCATCGTATCGGATTCAGTTTTTTTTTCATTCTTTCAAATCCCTTGAAAAGGTCAAAGGTATTTGAAATCAGAGAAATCAAAAATAACACAATGCCCTCTGAACGCCAAAACCTTCTCGGTTTTGGGAGATAAACACTTGTCAATCAAGGTGTTTGTGTTTTGTTAAAATGAAAATTCCACTCTTTTTGGGAGTGGAATTAGAAGAAGGGGAAACGAAATTAAGCTTTGATCTCTTTTTCGATGATTACCTGTCCTTTGTAGTACAATTTGCCATCCAACCAGAATGCTCTGTGAGGTAGGTGCATTTCGCCAGTAGTAGGGCATTTTGCTAATCCAGGAGCCTCCAGCTTGTAATGCGTTCTTCTTTTATCTCTTCTGGTTTTCGAAATTTTGCGTTTAGGATGTGCCATTTTATGCGTGATTTATGGTTATTCTTTATTTTTTAATTTTTTGAGTTTCTCCCAACGGGGATCAACTGCTGTGGTTGATTCTTCTTTTGTTTCTTCTTCTGAATCTTCAGTTGAGGCATCGTCTAAGTATACGAAACCACCTTCCAATTCATTGTCCTCTTCATCCAATTCATTCTTGTAATCTGGATGAATTTTTTTCAAGGGCAGTGCAAGTAAAATAAACTCGTAAATGAGCTGCGCTACATTGATGGAAGGGGTGTCCCTTGTAATCATCATGACGCTCTCGTCTATTTCTTTTACTTCTGACCCAAACTTGTAGATCATCTTTTCAGTGAAATCCAAGGGGTGTTCAAATGTTTCTAGACTTCTGTCACAAACCAGCTCTACCTTCCCAACGATATGAAAGGTAAGTTCAATCAGATTTGCTCCCTTGTCAATCTTAACCCCTGCGGTTAAGTTGCCTTTTTCCAAAAGCTCGTTTCCCTCTACCTGCTGAAAGAAAGCATCTCCTATCGGGAAGTCTACTTCGTGTAGCCCTTCCTTATATTTAATGACTTCAATATCAAAGGTTTTCCAAAACTTCACGTTACTTCCTTTCGAATTAAGTCCGCAAATTTAGGTAATAATTTATCATCAGTGAAACAGAATTTGAAATATAATTCTGCTTCATCGATCTTTTTTCCTTTTTACTGCTATTCTGTGCTCGGTGAATGCCGCTCCACGATGTCAGAAGCAAGGAAAAGTGCCGCTCTCATGGAGGAGCAGTCCGCAACATTTTTCCCAGCGATGGAATAGGCAGTCCCGTGATCTGGGGATGTTCTAACTACTGAAAGTCCTGCAGTGAAGTTCACGCCGCTACTAAAGGCAATGGATTTGAAAGGGATTAGGCCTTGATCGTGGTAAAGTGCAAGCACCCCATCAAATTTTTGTTGGTGCATCATGCCAAAAAAGCCGTCAGCGGGGTAGGGACCAAAAACGTAGTGACGGGCATCTTTCAATTCTTGAATGGCAGGTTTGAGGATGGTTTCTTCCTCCGAACCCAACAATCCATCTTCTCCAGCATGTGGGTTCAGGCCAAGGATGGCAATTTTTGGCTTATTGATTCCAAAATCTTGCTCGAGGCTCTTGATGAAAATCTTCGTTTTTTCGATGACTTTTTCTTTGGTCACCGCAGCAGCCACTTGTGACAGGGGAATGTGCCCAGTGACTAAGCCTACCCGAAGGTCTTCACCTACCAGCATCATTAGTCCAGAGGAACTCCCAGTAGCCTCAATTAAATATTCCGTATGCCCTACAAAAGGGACTGCCTCGGAGTTGATATTGCTTTTTGAAAGTGGAGCGGTGATTAATCCCTGGATTTTTCCAGACTTCAAATCCTCCACTGCAGCAGCAAATGAGGCGAGTGCAAGCTTTCCTGCCTCCTGCGTTTCTACCCCAGGAATGACTTCAGGACATTCCTCTAGGCAGTTGATTACATTCACTTTTCGGTGTTGGATTTCCTCATGGTTTCGAACCTGGGTAAAATAAAAATCTTCCAGGTTCATCAACTTCTTGTAATGCGATAAGGCTTTGCCATGCCCATAAATCAGAGGAGTGAAATTGCTGAAAACGCGAGCATCAGCAAGTGATTTTAGAATTACCTCTGGTCCAATCCCATTGATATCTCCAATGCTAATTCCTAGGATGGGTCTATGTTTCTTTGTTTGCATGGCGGTAAGTAGGCCAGAGGCGCGAAACAAATTTCCGTGCCATCTGGGAATAATCCCTTAATTTTAGGTCGGCAATTTACAAAAAAAAACCAGAGGGTTACGATGGAAAAGGTCAAACCTAAAAAGCATCTTGGTCAGCATTTTTTGATTGATCTCAGCATCGCGGAGCGAATTGCGGAGGCGGTAGAGGGCCACATGGGTGTGAAGCAGGTGCTTGAAATAGGGCCTGGAATGGGGGTTTTGACTGATTTTTTGGTAAAGGGCTCTTTGGGAGTACACCTGATTGAAATTGATCGAGAGAGTATTGCCTATTTGAATCAGAAGTATCCGGACTTGCAAGACCGAATTATAGCAGGAGATTTTTTAAAGTATGACCTGTCGAGCGCATTTCAAGCTCCTATTGCAGTAGCGGGTAATTTTCCCTACAACATTTCTTCCCAGATCTTCTTTAAGGTCTTGGAACACAAAAACCAGGTGACTGAGGTGGTGTGCATGCTTCAAAAAGAAGTGGCACGACGGATTGCCTCTCCAAAAGGGAGTAAGGAGTATGGGATTCTTTCTGTGTTACTCCAGGCCTGGTACGATATTGAGTACCTGTTTTCGGTTCCTCCTGGTGTATTTAATCCTCCACCCAAAGTGAATTCGGGTGTGATCCGATTGAAAAGAAATCAAGTTCAAAAGCTGGATTGCAATGAAAAACTTTTCCAACAAGTAGTAAAAGGTGGATTTGGAAATCGTCGAAAAACCCTTCGAAATTCCCTGAAATCATTCCAACTTACAGAAGAGTTTAAGACAAATCCGATTTTAGATAAGCGTGCAGAGCAATTGGATGTGGCTGATTTTGTATTTTTGACACAACAAATCGAAAAAGGGCGTGGAGCAAATTAAAAAATTTGAGCTTTCCAAAGACTATCTAGAACGTCTCGAGTTAGAGATTGTCCAAGAAAATGCTGCCTTTATTTTAGCTTCACTCGAAGGGGTAAACGTAGCAGATATTGCTGCTATATTGGATGAACTTGAAATTTCAGATGCTTTGTATGTTTTGCGCTTAGTAGATAAGCAGCTAGCAGCAGATATTTTAATTGAATTATACGAAAGCACCCTTGTCAAGCTTCTTCAGGAGGTAGAGACAACAGAAATTGCCAATTGGATTGTTTTGATGGACTCCGATGATGGAGCAGACATCATTAGCTTCTTTTCAGAGAAGGAACGGGAAGAGGTAATTGCCGAGATAGATGACCGAGTTAAGCTAGAGCAAATCTTGGAATTGCTTCGCTATGAGGAAGATACTGCTGGGGGTATTATGGCCAAGGAATTTATTCGGGCCAATAAAAACTGGAATGTAGTACAGACGATTAACGAGATTCGTAGGCAGGCTGAAAATGTTGATAAGTTTTATTCCATCTACGTGGTCAATAATAAATTTCAATTACTCGGTCGAGTATCTTTAAAAAAGATCATTCTAGCATCTTCGGATACACTTATTGCTGATATCCTTGAGGAAGATATTTTTTCTGTTCCAGTGCACATGGAACAGGGAGAGGTTGCGACCTTGATGCGAAAGTATGACTTGGAATCTGTACCAGTAGTCAATGCAAAAAACAAATTGGTAGGTCGAATCACGGTAGATGATATTTTGGACGTCGTACAGGAAGAAGCTGAAGAAGATATCCAAGCCATGGCCGGGGTTTCGGCAGATATTGAAGAATCGGATTCCGTGTTCACCATTTCCAAAGCTCGCTTGCCTTGGCTTTTGATTGGTGTCATTGGAGGATTAATGGGAGCCAAACTGATTGGCTTTTTTGAAGGAGGCCTTTCGAAATACTTGGCATTGGCTTCGTTCATTCCCTTGGTTGCTGCTACGGGTGGAAATGTGGGAATTCAAGCCTCCTCGCTGATTGTGCAGTCTTTGGCTTCGAAATCTGCCTTTGATGACACGCTTTGGCAGCGATTTTTTAAGGGTTTTTTGGTAGCCTTACTCAATGGTTTTGTACTCGGAATTTTCGTATTCCTAGTAGTTGCCTATGTATATGGTTTCGAACCCGTATTTGGCATTACAGTAGGGGTGGCTCTATTTTGTGTGGTGCTTTTGTCTTCTTTTATGGGCACAGTTACCCCCTTGGTTTTGCATCATTACGGCATCAATCCAGCCATTGCATCCGGGCCATTCATCACTACCACCAATGACTTACTTGGTTTGGCGGTGTATTTTGGCGTTGCCATGTTGTTATTAAATCTCTAAGAATGAAGGTGCTGATTGTGGACCAAATGCATGAGAGCATCCTTGGGCTTTTGGAAAAATATGGATTTGAAGTAACCTACTCGCCTAAGATTACTCGAGCTGCTATTTTTGAACAAATCGGTTCCTATGACGGGATAATTATTCGATCCAAAACACCTTTAGATCGTGAACTACTCGAGCAGGCAACCCGACTTCAATTTATCGGCAGGGCAGGAGCTGGTTTAGATCAGTTGGACCTTGAGTATTTAGAAGAGCGGGGAGTTGCGCTTTTTCATGCTGCCAAAGGCAATCGAGATGCGGTAGCCGAGCATGCAGTAGGAGGATTATTGGCCCTATTCAATCATTTGACTCAGGCAGATCAGCAGGTAAGAAAAGGGATTTGGGATAGAGAAGGAAATCGTGGAGTCGAATTGAAGGGGAAAACGGTTGGGATATTTGGCTATGGAAATATGGGAGAGGCATTTGCCAAGCGATTGACTGGATTTGGAGTAAATGTGCTCGCCTATGACAAATACAAAAAAGATTTTGGTAAAAAAGGGGTTCAAGAGGTAACCTGGGAAACCCTTAAACAGGAGGCAGATGTACTGAGTATCCACGTTCCCTTAACCGCTGAAACCCGAGATTTTTTTACACTTGATGAGCTAAAAAGTTTTTCGAAGCCTATCTGGTTGATCAATACGGCGAGAGGAGAGGTTATTCGTATGGAAACCATCAATCAAGCCCTGGACCAAGGGATCTTGAAGGGTGTCGTCTTGGATGTTTTGGAGAATGAAAAATTTGAGCGCTTCAGTCCGGATCAAAAACTTCAATTTGAACAGCTTGCAAAGCGAGAAAATGTACTTTTTACACCCCATGTGGCAGGCTGGACTGTAGAATCCTATCAAAAAATAAATGAAATTCTGGTCAAACAGATCCTTCAAACTTTCAGCAAGCAACTCCATAATTTCATTGATTAGGGAAGAACCGAAGGTGCTTGCTTTGTGAAAATGCTTTCCTATCTTTGTTAGGTATTTAAAGGCAACAGAAAGTAACGGTCCCCACCAAGTGACCGTTACTTTCTTTTTTGAGCCTTTTGAAAAATAATTAGCTATGTCAAAAGTACAATACTACACCGAAGAAGGACTTAAGAAATTGAAAGATGAGCTTCACGAGTTGAAGACGAAGGGAAGGATAGATATTGCTCATCAGATCGCAGAAGCCCGTGACAAAGGGGATTTGAGTGAAAATGCAGAATACGATGCTGCAAAAGACGCACAAGGACTTTTGGAACTTAAAATCGCAAAGTTGGAAGAAGTAGTGGGGAATGCACGTGTATTTGACAACAGCAAAATGGATACTTCCAAAGTTGGGATCTTGAGTACCGTAAAAATCAAAAATGTCAAGAATGGCATGACAGTAACTTACACCCTTGTATCTGAGGAAGAGGCTGATCTCAAGACAGGGAAAATATCTCTAGCATCGCCTTTTGGAAAGGGCTTGGCTGGTAAATCGGTAGGCGATATCGCTGAAATCAATGCCCCAGCCGGGAAGCTCCAATTTGAAATTTTAGAAATCTCTTTTTGATAACAAGCCTGATTTAAGGCTTCATCTGATTTATACTACGTAGTTATGGCTAGTTTATTTTCAAGAATCATTTCACGCGAACTTCCAGCTGAGATTGTGGCTGAAGACGAGCAGTTCATTGCTTTTTTGGACATCATGCCCTTGGTAAAGGGACATGTGCTGGTCGTTCCCAAGCGTGAGGTATCCTATATTTTTGATTTGGAGCCGAGTGAATTGTCGAGCCTTCATTTGTTTGCTCAGCAGGTAGCCAAAGCCATGGATAAGACCTTGACTTGTACCCGTATCGGGATGGCAGTGATCGGCTTGGAAGTTCCTCACGTACACATCCACCTGGTTCCTCTCCGAACAGTGGATGACATCAATTTCACCCGCCCAAAGTTGAAGCTGACCCAAGAGGAGCTTGCAGCTACTGCTGCCTCAATCCGCAAAGGATTTTAAGCTGAGTGTAATTCGGCCTAGTTCAAAGGCTTAATCCAAATGTTTCGGTAAAGTACATCATGACCTTCAGCTTGAAGCTTTAGGCCTCCTGGGGTATCCGTGATGCCTTTTCCACCGTCATTGCCTCCATCGATCCCTGAATTTGGTCCTCCCCACACTTGCTGTATGGAGACCTGGTCGTGGACTTTAACGCCATTGAAATACAGGGTTACTTTTGCTTTTTCTGCCAACTTGCCCCCACTGAATTTTGCAGCCGTAAAGTGAATGTCGTAGGCATTCCAAGTGCCAATTCCGGTGTAGACTTGCTTGGTGGGTAGCGTTTCGTTGATGACTGCAGCCATTCCATGCAATCCGTAATCCCCATCTAAAACTTGCATTTCATAGCGATTTTGTAAGTACACGCCGCTATTGCCGCCTTCTTTTAGGATAAGGAACTCCACATGGGCCTCAAAATCTCGGAATTCATCCTTGGTTACAATGTCGGCAGCACCATATTTTCCCCCAGCACCTGCGGGGTCGTTGCTTGAAATTGCCTTTTTCCCATCTACCGGGTCGATCATTTCTGGCCATTTGAGTGGAGGAGTTGCTGCCAATCGAGGACCTTTCCAATAAGTCCAATTTTGCTGCAAGGAAGCATTGCTTCCATCCAAATAGAGCTTGGCTCCAGTAGGAGGTGGAGTTCCTAAATAGGATTTTTGCTGGCCAAAACTACTGGCAGCGCTAAGCATAACCAGGAGGATTACTACGATAGATTGAAGCTGGACTTTCATCAGTATTTCAGGTTTGTAATGGGTTTGATGTCGATTCAATGAATAAGTTCGGGAATTTTGAGTCAATTCAAAGCTAATTTTTAGGATTGGCAACTACTTTAAAACCAACCCAGCGCTGCGCCAAAACTTTTTATCCCCAAAATCAGGGTAATTAGCCAAATAAAGGAGCCAAACAAAATTCCTTTGAGGCCAAGCGCATGGCTACCTAAAAGGGTTTTGCTGCTGCTCAACCAAAGTAGCCAGCCACTTATTAGGGGAAGCAGAATCCCATTTGCCAATTGGGCTAGGGTGATCAGCGTCACGGGTTTGATGCCGAAGGAAGAAAATAGGATTCCCAGCAGTAAAATTGCCCCCATACTGACACGCATGGGAGTGGACTGGATGGATTGGTTCCAACCCAAAATCCCGCAAATCACCAGACCAGCGGCGAGGGGTGCAGTCAAGGAAGAAGTGAGGCCGGCAGCCATTAAGCCAAAGCCCATCAAATAGGTGCCAAAAACTCCAAAAACCCCAGTTAGGCCTCTGGCAATATCCTGAGCTGTTTCTAGGTTGGCGGATGGATTGGCAACTCCTGCCACCAAAATTGCACCTGAAACCAGCCCACCCAATACAATAGAAATCCAAAGATCGCGTCGCATGGAGGGGAGTTCCTCAGCTGTAGTCCATTGCTTTTGAACCAAGCTGGCATAAAGAAATAAGTTGTAGGGAACGACGGTGGTGCCAATTAGCGCAACAAGCGTTGGGAGCTCTTCGGAAGAAAAGGTAGGCACAAATCCCTTCAGGAGGGCTGTAAGGTCTGGTTTGGTCAATGCCGCTGCAATGATGAATGCGATGGACATCAAGATAACCAGGCCTACTAGGATAAACTCCAGCCGTTTGTAGTTACCAGTCCAAAGAAGACCTGCTGCAAGGAGACCTACCCCTAAATTACCGAGTTCAAGGTTTAGCTGTCCAAATTGCCAAGTGGGTACTGTTACAAAAATTCCAAGGCCTAACGAGGTTCCTGTGATATTTCCACCCTGGTAGGCGGCATTCCCTATTCCGATGGCCAAGAGGATAAGCGTCATGATGGAATACTTTTGCCACTTGCTGCCTGTTCCTGATCGGACGAGCTGACTGAGGTCCATTCGAGTAAGAATCCCCAGTCTTCCAGAAAGCTCTTGCAAAAAAACCGTGGCCACTACGCTGAGTACTAGTGCCCAAATAAGGGTATAATCGTAGCGGATTCCTGCCAAAGTGCAGACCGTGACCGTACCTGGTCCTATAAAGGCTGCGGTAATCAATGGTCCTGGCCCGATGGAATCGGTTAATTTTTTAAAGTTCACAGCTCGAATTTTTCGGAAAATAGGTAATTGAACAGAATTTTTGTAGGTTTTCAGGTATACTTTTAAAAAAATAAAATGAGCTGGATTAAAAAAATCGGGAAGGTTTTAGGGGTTTTACTGCTCTTAATGGTGCTATTTCTTGCTTCCTTGTATCGCCCGGATTTTTCAACAGAGGAAGTCAATGCCAAATACCTTACCCCGGAATCTCAATTTATTGAAGTAGATGGGATTCGTGTTCATGTGCGGATTATTGGTGAAGGCGAGCCCATTTTTTTACTCCACGGTAGCTTTGCATCCTTGCATACTTGGGAGCAATGGCAACAGGAATTGAGTCCCTACTACCAAACCATTTCCTTGGATTTTCCAGGACATGGACTGACTGGCCCTGATTCTTTAAAGCGTTACAGTACATTGGATTACAGTCAGTTAGTTTATGGATTGGCTCAAAAATTAAACCTCCCTAAATACCACTTGGCAGGCAACTCCATGGGTGGAGGAGTCGCGCTGCAGTTGGCTTCAGATCATCCGGAACAGGTGCTTTCGCTCAATCTGATAGATGCAGCAGGTGGAGTAGCGCCACAGAAGAAGCCGGCAGATTCCAGTGCCCAAAAGAAAACAAGTTCAGGGGGCGCTTGGATCTTCCAGGTAGCCAGACACCCTGTATTTTCGAAGTTGCTGCTTTCCTGTACCCCCAAATTTCTTTTTGCACTCAACATGAAGCAGGTGTATGGGGATGACACCAAAGTCACCGATGAAGTAACTACCCGATACTACGAACTGATGTTGCGCGAAGGCAATCGACAAGCCACCTTAGATCGTCTGAGCATGCCAAGAAAAGGCAATGGCATACAGTTTGAACGATTGACTATGCCCACACTCATCCTTTGGGGGGTATTGGATACTTGGATTCCTTTGTCTCAAGGGCAGCGGCTGCAGCAACTGATTCCGGGTGCAAACTTGGTTGTTTTCGATACGGCAGGACATGTGCCAATGGAAGAAATACCGACGGAGACTGTCGCAGAATACCTCAGTTTTCTCGGTGTGGAGGTTCGGAAGACCTACCTACAGCCGTCGAAACAAGTAGCCTTTTCCCATTGAAATTCTTTAAATCTGCGGTTTTCAATTGCCTTATTAAATAGGTGCGCTTTTGGAGCGAACACAAGAGAAATTAACGAGGCAAATGCAGAAATGGACAAGTTGGTCGGGGAACGTACCCGAATCATCCAACGCAAACTAAAAGAGGTCCAGGAATTACCAGAGGGTAAGAGTACACAGTTTTTGGAGAAGTAATCCTCAGGGCTAGATTTTTTTCCGTGCCTCAAGAATCCAAGTTCATCTGTGCCAGTATTTTGGTGATTTTATCTTCTACCGACTCGGAGGATAGGCTGGTTCGGCTCAATCGATCGACTAATATGGGAAAGGAGAAGGGGGTAAACTGGCTCGGATAAAGAACTTGTATGGATTGCCTGTTGATTTTCCGTACGGCTTCCACAAACATTTCTTGTTCCATCTGCTGGTTCAACGCTTCTGCACGCGCTTGTTTGAGCAAGAGATTTTCTGGATCATATTCTTCAAATACCTGAAAGAGTAGCCCTGAATTAGCTTGAATGTGTTTGAAACTGGTGGGCTTGCCAGGATATCCTTGAAAAACGAGTCCTGCGATGCTGGCGATTTCCCGAAACTTGCGCTTGGAGAGTTCGCTTTCATTGATGCAGTGAAGAATATCTTCTTCCAACTGATCAAGGCTGAATAAATCCTCTTCCAGCAGTTCCTCGATATCCACGCGTACATCTGAAAATAATTCAAAGCCATAGTCATTCATGGCCATGCTGAAGGATATTGGAAATCGCTGCGCAATGCGGTATGCAAGCAGGGCGCTGAGCAGTTCATGCACCATTCTCCCTTCAAAGGGGTAGAAAAAAAGGTGGTGTCCTTCGCGTGTTTGCAACGATTCAATCAGGAAGGTTTGGTTGTCAGGTACCAATGAAAGTTGCTGCTGCAGATCCAAAATCGGTAAAACCCGCCTCACTTCTTCGGAACGGATGATGCCCTGGTTGTACCCCTTGAAGATTTCCCGGAGCTGATGCGCCAGTTTGGAGGAAAGCGACATGCGAGCACCCATCCAACTCACCACTTGATTGGTTTTTTTGGTGGTCACTTGCACAACTGCATCCAATCCTTTGACATAAAGTAACTCTAGATTCCTCCCTGCAAAATAAAAGCGATCCCCCACCTTCAGCTTCGCAATGAAGTATTCCTCCACCGTACCCAAGTAGGCGCCATTTTTAAATTTCACCTTCATGGACACATCGCTTACGATGGTACCCATGCTGAGACGGTGCTTCATGGCAATTTTCTTGTTTTTTACACGGTACATCCCATCTTCTTCTACGACCACTTTCAAGTAGTCATCGTAGCTACCCAAAGAACTTCCGCCTTTGGTAATGAATTCCAAGATCCACTGGTATTCTTCCCAACTTAGCGCTGCATAAGACTTTGTTTTCTTCACCAGTTCAAAAAGTGACTGAGGTTCAAATCCCTCGCCAACCGCCAGCGTGACTAGAAATTGAATCAATACATCGTAAGGAAGGACTGGCGGATATTGGGACTCCAAATCCTCTTCTTCGATGGCATGTCGCAAGGCTGCAGCTTCAATGAGTTCCAAGGCATTGGTCGGAACGAAGAACACCTTCGAAGGAAGGCCAGGTTGGTGGCCCGCTCTGCCCGCACGCTGCACAAATCGAGAAACTCCCTTAGGGCTTCCTATTTGGATAACTCGATCTACGGGACGGAAATCCACCCCCAAATCCAAACTGGAGGTGCAGACCACCACCTTTAGAATGCCCTCATGCAGCGCATTTTCTACCCAGCTGCGGATGCTGCTATCCAAGGATCCGTGGTGCATGGCCATCCATCCCGCCCAATCGGGTCTGATCTCCAAGATTTTCTGGTACCACATCTCCGTTTGCGAGCGGGTGTTCGTGAAAAGTAAAACTGATCTGCCGGCTTCGATGGTTTCGATGACTTGGTCTACCAATCGGAGTCCTAAATGCCCGGACCAGGGATATTTTTCTATTTCTTCGGGAAAAATGGACTGTAGCCGAATTTCTTTGTGAAGCTTTGCCTTAATGATATGAATGGGAAGTTCGTTGCCCAACAAGGTGCTGGCCGCTTCCTGCAAGTTGCCAAGTGTGGCGGATATCGCCCATCGCATAAAGGGATGCCTGCATTTTGCTTGCAAATAGGCGAGTGCTAATTGCACCTGTACGCCCCGTTTGTTGCCTACCAGTTCATGCCATTCGTCTACCACTACGCACCTGAGATTTTCGAAAAGGGGTTGGGTGTCTTTTTGAGATAAAAGGATATGTAGCGTTTCAGGAGTGGTAATCAGGCATTCTGGGGGATTTCGTTTGAAACTCGCACGTGTTTTCGCATCGGTATCCCCATTCCGAACGGATACGTTCCAAGGCAATCCTAGGCCAATGCAAGCCTCTTGCATCGCTTTTTGGAGGTCCTGGGCAAGGGCTCTGAGGGGAGTAACCCAAATGACTTGCAGTCCATTTTTTCTTGGGGTTCGCCAGTCTGTTGGATTATTTTGAATGTAATTCAAAAGTATTCCAAACCAGAGCGCATAGGTTTTTCCAGAGCCTGTGGGTGCATTGAGGAGACCAGATTTTCCATCCAAGTAATCGGTCCAGGCTTGAATCTGAAAGGGGAAAGGGCTCCAACCTTTTTGGCTGAAGTAGTCTAGACCTGGTTTTAGGCGATCATCTTCCATGTCAAGCAAGCAGGGCTTTCAAGTCAGCCAAAGTATTGGCCTGTTTAATGGTCTTGTCTTTTCGCCACCTTGCGATGCGTGGAAATCGTAAGGCAACTCCACTTTTGTGCCGCGGGCTTGCTTGGATGCCTTCAAAGGCGATTTCAAAAACTAGACCTGGGTTGACGGTTCGAACAGGGCCAAATTTTTCCTTGGTGTTTTTTTTGACATAGGCATCCACCTCTCGAATCTCTGCATTTGTCAATCCAGAGTAGGCTTTGGCAAAGGAAACCAATACCTCACCATCCCAGACCCCAAAGGTATAATCCGTAAACAAGTCTGCCCGTTTGCCATGCCCTTTTTGCGCATAAATGAGCACTCCATCGATGTGTAAGGGGTCTAACTTCCACTTCCACCAAGCTCCTCGTTTTCGGCCTGTTTCGTAAAGGGAGTCCTTTTTTTTCAGCATGAGACCTTCTGTTTGTACTTCTCGTGCATTTTCCCGGACTCGAGCCAGTTCCTCCCAGGAACCAAAAAGGAGCGTTTCTGAAAACTTGAATTTTGGGTGATTTGCCTTTAGAGTAAGTTCTTCCAGCAGTGCTTTTCGTTTGGCAAGCGGTTCGCTTCGAAGGTCTTTCCCTTCCCATTCCAAAAGGTCAAATGCGATGAAACTTACGGGAGCTTCCAGCAAGATTTTTTTGGAAAGACTTTTACGGGTTATCCGTGTTTGAAGTACTGAAAATGGAAGGGGACTATCCTCTTGGTAGGCCAGCAGCTCTCCATCGAGTACGGTGCCATCGGGAAGTTGATCTAAGAATTCGAGGATTTCAGGGAATTTGTCATTGACCAGCTCTTCGCCTCGGCTCCAGATAAAGGATTGCTGCCCTCTTCGGATGAGTTGGCCTCGAATGCCGTCCCACTTCCATTCTGCGATCCATTCGCTTACGGTGCTGCTCTCTAGGAATTCTGTTTCGATGGGATGGGCCAAGAAAAAAGGGTAGGGTTTGGAATAATCTTCTTCCCTGTTTTCAGGATGCAGGAGCTCTTGGATGCTGATTTGTTCAGGATCCCAGTTGCCCATCAAGCGATGTGCTACCTGGGCTTGTGGCAAGCCAGTAAACTTGGACAGGGCTTGAATGAGGAGATTTTGGCTCACTCCAATGCGAAATCCACCTGTGATTAACTTGTTGAATACGAATCGCTCTAGGCTAGTGAATTGATCCCAAGCTTCAAGAATTTCTTGCTTTTTCAACTCCTCGTCGGCAGGCAGTTGTTGAAGCCAGGTGATCCAGTCCGTGAGGGATACGCTATGGGTACGGCTTGGAGCTGGGAGTAGGAGGGCGATGGTCTCTGCGAGATCCCCAACAGTTTGGTAGGATTCTTCAAAGAGCCAATCTGGGATACCTGCCTTTTCTTGACACCAATCTCGGAGCTGACGGGTGGACACTTGACGCTTAGGCCGTCGATGGGAAAAAATAGCAATCACCCAAACTGAATCCGCTGCAGCCGCATTCGAAAAAAACCAATCCAAGGCTTCTAGCTTATCCCCAGTTTTATTCGATTGATCGAGTCTATGGATTAGTTCTGCAAAAATTTGCATAGAATTAAAGATCTAGAAAGTGATTTTTGCAGGAAGAAAGTAGAGTAGCCAAAACGAATGCCTAAATTAGAAGTTGATTTGAACCACTTTTTAAGAATTGCGTTTAAAAAGAAAACCTACTTCCTATGAAAAAGTTATTGCTTCTTCTTTCTTTAACGATCTGCATGGGATCCTGCAAAGATGCCGATGAAAATCAGTATTCTGGAAGAAGCATGGAAGTTGAACTTTTTCAAGCCAGTACCTATGCCTACAAAGGTACAGTAGAATTTAGGGAATTGGTTGACGGCAACTTGGAATTAGCGTTACGAATGGATGGCGCTAAATCGTCCACTGCGTATGCCTATCCTGCACATTTGCATTTTGGAGGTTACGACCAAGCCAATGCTCCGATTGCTCATCTTTTAAATCCTTTGCCAGCCACGCAATTGACCTCAACCACCCAGTTGGGTAAACTATCCGATGGAAGAAATTTGAAATTTGAGGACCTCAGCAATTTTGATGGACATGTAAAAATTCATCTTGCCAACGAAGGCCCTGAATATGCGGTTATTTTGGTTGCCGGAAATATTGGAGCCAAAGCTCGGGCAGAATTCGATCCGGATCGAATTGCTGTTTGTGGCAAAAGCTTTTAAATACAAAAGAGGCTGTCTCAATTGATGAGACAGCCTCTTTTGTTTTCGGACTGACTTTTTTTTAGTTCAAAATCACAGGGAAGGTGAGATCCAAATCAGTTTCTCCACCTGCCTGTGCAAAGTTTGCAAAGGTAGGGCTACTGGCACCTGGAAAGCTTTTGTTCAGGTCGTGTCGAAGTACTACCCGCATGTTGCTGTTGTTGGTACCGGTAGAAGAAGATACGGTTACGATTGTTTTGAGACCTAAGGCGACACCTCCTGCATCGGCATATTGAATACTGAAGAAGCTGCTATCAAACACTTGGCCCAAGAAGAAAAATTGATGTGCTGCAGCTTCTGTCAAAATTTCTTGAGTGATGTCTTCCCCTTTGATTGCGTTGGTGACTTCAATAGTCATCTGGTACTTTTTGCCTTTTGCCAAGCTGATGGACTGAATTGTTGGGGTCTTCCCAACTTCAATGCCTTGAGGGTCACTTGCTTTGAAACTTAGTACTGATCCAACCAGTGCATTCGATGCATTCAATTCCTGAAACTTTAGCGTAACGTCTGTGATTACTTCACCGTCATTTTCTTGAGTTGGATCTTCACTCTTGCAAGAAGCGAAACCAAAAACCATTAACGCAAGCAGGTAAAGGGATACTTTTCTTAGGTTTTTCATGGCAATTAAATTTAGAATTGGTAATTGAGTTTTAGTTGAAAATTTCTTCCCATATCGGCTGTGAAATACCGAAAACGGTTCATGTATTCTTTGAATTCAGTATTCAACAGGTTATTCACCTGCATACTCACACTGAAATCATGTTTGAAAAGCTGTATTTTTTTGGAAAAGCCCACATTCACCAAGGAGTAGGCTGGAGGTGCAGGGGCAAGGTCAAAATCGGGTTCTCGACTTTGTTGGGCGACCAAAACCTGGCTTAGCGTCAGGCGGTTTTGACGTTCTGTATCTTTTCCAAATTCATAGGAAAGTCCCCAATCCATCCGGTCAGATGGGATAAATGGGAAGTAACGGTTCGTTTCGGTATTTTTTGCGCGAATGATGGAACCCTTTGCATAGCCCTTGAAATGATCGGAGAAATTGTAAGTTCCGGATAGATCGAAGCCATAAAAGAAAGCGTCAGCTTGGAGGTATTCGTAAACGTTGAAGGTTCCTCGTAAGCTTACGAAAGTTTCTCCAGTAGGATTCAGATAGATGTAATCTTGAATCTTGTTTGTGTAGCCAGTCAATTCGATGCTGGTTCGCTTGGTTTCATACTCCAATGAATTGACCCATTTGAGGGACTTTTCTGAAGTTAAGTCTGCATCCCCAAGTTCGACGGCAGCAGCACCATGGTGCAGTCCCTGGCTAAAAAGCTCATTTACATTTGGGGGTCTCCAAGCGGTACCTAGGTTGGAGGTAAAGGCCAAATTGGCATTGAGTTGGTACATGCCTCCCAGAAAAGCTGAACCATTTTGATAGTTCAGATTGGCTTCCTGCAGGTCATTGCCGATGTATCTGGCAGCTGAAAGCGTTCTGTAATCGTATCGAAGCCCTGCTTCCAATTCCAAAGGACCTTTCAGGTATTTTTCCATGAGGTAAACACCCGCATTTACCAGATCGTAATTTGGGATTAGTGGAGTTACGCCTGTTCCTGGCAAGTTGCTGTTGGCTTGCTGAATCAGGTTTAGTCCCATGGATCCTGTCCACTGGGATTTTAAATTGTGCTCTAGAAACAGTTCTGCGGTATTGGTAAACAGTTCCAAATCCAAGCTTGGACGTGCATTCAAATCACCCCTTCGCCGATCAAATTCTTGGCGGTTGTTTTGTTGGAAACCATACTGAAAATTGAGTTTCCAGGAGGGATTCAAGTGGTAATGCGCTTTGACTTTGGCCAAGTGGTGCGTGACCACTTGTTTGGGATTGTTGATGGTGTAGGTAAAGTCAGCTTGGGTAAAAGGGGCTCCATTTTCTATGATTTCAAGCAAATCAGAGAGGTTACCGGTATGTGAATCGCGGAGAATGCCCAGTTGGGTAGTAAAGTAGCTGTAGTAGACCTCTGTTCCTAGTTTGGTGGAACTGTAACCCAATGCGGCAGAGCCACTAACTTCCGACATGCCGGTATTGCCTTGGAAATACTGGGGAGTTCGGACATTTCCTGCGCGTCTTGCGGCTCCTTGAATTCGGTAGCCAAGGCCTTTGATTATGTTAGAACCACCAGAATGAGACACAGCTACATTTCCAGCCCTACCATTGCTATGGCCGACTAAGTTGAGTTCTGTTTTGGATTGATCTGTTGTAGGCAGGGCAGGGGGATTGACTAAAATCACGCCTCCCATCGCTTCAGGCCCGTAGCGAACCGTCTCTGCACCCTTGATTACTGTGAGTTCATCCGCCAAAAAAGGATCAATTTCTGGGGCATGTTCCGCTCCCCACTGTTGCCCTTCCAGCCGGATTCCATTGTTAAGAATTAGGATTCGGTTGCTGTGAAGCCCATGGATGACGGGTTTGGATATCGTATTTCCCGTGGAGAAGGTGGTTACGCCTGCTACACGCTTCAAACTTTCACCCAAACTTTCGCCTCGAGATTGCAAGAGGGCTTCCCCATAGAGGGTGGATACTGCGGTGGTGGTTTGCACAGCCTCTCGGTGCCCATGTACCTCTACGCCCGATAGTGCTACCGCTTCTTCCTCCATTTTGAAAGTCAAGTTGCTGGTACCCGCACTGAGCTGGATGCTCTGCTTGATCTCCTTGTGACCAATAAACGTGATTTGGATGGTCTTTTTGCCAGGGCAGAGATTGCGGAAAGTAAAGTTTCCATTTGCATCTGTGGCCACTCCAATAGATGATTCAGGAAGCCAAACGTATGCCGCTTCTATCGGTTGGTTATTCTCCAAATGAAGCACCTTCCCTCGAAGGACGAGGTCGCATTGTTGTGCGGAAAGGGTACTTAGGGATAGTGCCATACCGAGACAAAGCATAACAGCTTTTTGAATCATAGTTGCAAAAGTAAAGGTTTGCTTAAATTTACCTAATGTTTTTGTAACAAAGTTGCAAATGATGACCAAAGGTAAAATTTATGGATGTACTGCCTACTTGCTTGAGGGGTTTGG
The DNA here is from genome assembly GCA_945872775.1 of Spirosoma fluviale. Taxonomy (GTDB): domain Bacteria; phylum Bacteroidota; class Bacteroidia; order Cytophagales; family Cyclobacteriaceae; genus Algoriphagus. The sequence continues at coordinate 23,920 of CAMCBC010000003.1, forward strand.
GCAAGACAAAAAAAATCCAGCAATGAGGCTGGATTTTTAAATTTTAACTGACTGAAAAAGATCAGTTGCCTAGCCAGCTAGCCCAAGGAATGCGGCTTAAGATCAAGAGTAACCCTACAGCATACATCATGTAGATGCTTCTAAATTTGGCAGTAGAACTTTCCAATTTCTTGGCGCGGATAAAACCAACAGAAATCAATACGATCGCTAGAATATTGATGAGCGGGTGTTCCAAGGCGGTCAAACGAGCAGTAGCATCAGACATGGCACCACCACCTGCCAGCAAGGAAAAGCCGATTGGACTTACGAAGTAGAGAATCAAACCTACCAAAAGTTGGATGTGGCAAAGAATAAATGCGATCAAGGCGATTTTGCGGTCTTTCTCCTGAAAGTCTCTACCTGAGAGTGCGCCGACTAAGGCCCAAATAATGACAAGAACCAAGGCAAGCAGTGCTAAGTAAGCTAGGCCGGAGTGGGTGTGTTGAAGTCCAGTATACATGGATAGGGTGTTTAAGAGATAAATTTTGGTGAACTAGTTAAATTCCGAAGGCAATATCTTTGAAAACTACTCGACATACAAGACCAAGCCCTTCAAATATTCAGTTTCAGGATGAAAGCAATTGATGGGATGGTCTGCTGGCTGAGAGAGCTGATGCAGGATGCGGACATTCCGCTTGCTCTCTAGGGCTGCAGCGGTGATGGTATTCGCAAAAAGCCGTTTGTCCACCACCTGACTGCAGGAGAAGGTAAATAATATGCCACCGGGTTTTATTTTTCGAAGTGCCTCCGCATTGAGTCGCTTGTAGGCTTGCACCGCATTGTGTCTTGCCTTGAGGCTTTTGGCAAAGGCTGGAGGATCCAATACAATGAGGTCAAAATCCTCACCAATCTCTCGAATGTATTTGACTACATCCGCTACAATGGACTCGTGCTTGCCTTTGAAACCTGCATTCAGCGCTACGTTTTCATCCGTTAGCTCGATTGCCTTTTGAGAAATGTCTACCGAATGCACTTCTTTGGCACCTTCTTGCAGGGCCAGCACGGAAAACCCACCGGAGTAGCAAAAGGTGTTCAGTACCTTTTTTCCTTTGGAGTAGCTGGCCACCAACTTTCTGTTTTCACGTTGGTCGATGAAAAAGCCTGTTTTCTGTCCTTTTTCCCAGTCGATCTTGTAGCTCGCGCCGTACTCTTTGACGACATCGGTCTCTGCTTTGCCCCAAACCCATTCGTTGGAGAGCAGTCCTTCCGTTTTGGGAAGCGTTTCAGCGCTTTTGTCGTAAACTCCCTTCAGCTGCTTTCCATAAACCGCCTGCAACCCTTCGCTGATGGATGCCAAATGCTGATGCATGCCAATGTTGTGCGCTTGGATTACCGCTGTACCCTGGTAATAATCGATAATCAAGCCCGGCAAGCCATCGCCTTCCCCATGAACAAGCCGGTAGACGGTGGTTTCCTTTTGGTCGGTGAGCTGCAAAGCTTTTCGAACTGCATAAGCGGCACCTAGTTTCTCTATCCAAAAAGCGAGGTCAATGGCACGCTCTTCGAAGGAGATGATCCGAACCATGATGGATCCTTGGGAAAAGTGTCCGATGCCTAAAAACTCATTTTTGGAAGAGTGAACGGCTACCAAATCTCCATTCTTCACCTCGTCCGTTCCTTTGGCAATGGCCCCAGAAAATACCCAATGGTGTTTTCTAAGTAGGGAAACTTCTTTTCCTTTTTGGAGGATAAGCTTAGGATAGTTCATCGGGAGTTAAAGTTTTGGTGGGAAAAATGTAGCTGCCTACACCCATGGCTAATGCACTGGCGAAAAGTCCAATGAGATGCGTTTCTTGATTGGGTACAAGCATTTCTGCAACAAGATAGGCAGCTGTGCCTACAAATAAGGCAAGAAATGCTCCGCTGGGCGAGGCTTTTTTCCAATACAATCCTGCAGTAAGGGGAACAAAAAGGGATACAAGCATCAAAATAGATGCTCCAGCTACCAGTTCGTAAATATCTGATTTCCAAGAGGCCATGAGTAATGCAATCCCTGCCACTAGGACTACATTGGCTCGGAGGATCCAAAGAAAATGATTGTCTTTTAAGTTTTTCCCAAAGTAGGGGCGAATCAAATTTTCGGAAATAATCGCCGCAGGAGCAAGAAGCCCAGAACTCGTGGTACTCATAATCGCAGAGATCAAAGCACCAAAAAAGAGTACTTGAATCGGAAGGTTGGCGTGCTGCAATACCATTGCAGGCAGTAGCATTTGCTTTTCTGCTAGGTTCAGCTCAGGATATAGGATTTTGGCTCCTAAAGCGATGAACAAGGGCAGCAACCCAAAGGTGAGGTAGAATATGCCTGCAAGATAGGTGGACTGAACGGCTACTTTCTCTGATTTGGAAGACATCACCCGTTGGTAAATATCCTGAGAGGGGATACTCCCCAAACCCAAAATGATCCAAGCACCAAAGTAAGAAATCCAGGCTGCGAAGTTGGGTTCAGGAAAAAACTGAAAGCTCTCAGGTGGAGCTTTTTCAAAAATCACTCCAACACCACCTGCTTCAGAAGCGACTAGGTAGGCAACTGCAAGAAGTCCAATTACGATCAGCGTGGTCTGCATAAAGTCGGTGATGGAAATGGCCCACATCCCACCCAAGAAGGTGTAGAACACAACAATGCATGCAGAAATAACCACGCCTTCCATGAGGCTGAGATCGGTAACTGCCCCCAAAACCAAGCTCAAAGCGATCAACTGTGCCGCTACATAGCCAAAGTAGGCAGGAATCATAAAGATGGAGGCAAAATAGGACAGGCGCTCCCCAAAGATTTTCTTAAATACATCCCCAATGGTCAGTACATTCATGCGATACATGGGACGGAGAAAGAAAAGTCCAAACAAAATGAGGCAGAGGGCTCCTCCAAAAGGATCCTCAATTACACCCAGAAGGCCTTCTTCTAGGTAAACCGAGGAAGCACCGAAAATAGTCTCTGAGCCAAACCAAGTGGCAAAGAGCGCCGATGCAGACAAAAACAAGGGAAGGGATCGGCCAGCTAATACAAAGTCGTTCGAATTTTTCACTAGCCTTGAAGACCAAGCTCCAATAGCAAGGGTAATGGCCAGGTAAATTAGAATTGCAGTGAGCAGCACAGGCCTTAATCGGGGGGTTAAACTTTACCTCCGTACATTTTTTCCCGCAAAGCCTTGATTTCTGGGTTCATCAAGTAGTCGTCGTAAGGCATGCGGCGGTCAATTGTACCCGTTGGGGTAAATTCGATGATTCGGTTGCAGGACGACTGTACGAATGCATGGTCATAGGAAGACATCAACACGGTGCCATTGAATTCAATGATGGCATTGTTAAACGCGGTGATGGATTCCAAGTCGAGGTGATTGGTAGGTTCGTCCATCACCAGAAGGTTTGGATTCTGCAGCATCATTTTGGAAACCATGCAACGTACTTTTTCCCCTCCAGAGAGCACACTACATTTTTTGAAGGTCTCTTCTCCAGTGAAAAGCATTCTTCCCAAGAAGGTGCGAACATAAGCCTCTTCCTGGTTTCCAGAAAACTGACGCAACCAGTCGATCAAGTTGAGCTCTGTTTGGAAGTACTCGGAGTTATCGTTGGGCAAATAGGCCTTATTGATGGTGACTCCCCACTTCAAATCCCCTTTGCTTGGCTTAATTTCTTCTACAATGGTTTGGAAGAATTTATTGACTGCCTGTTTGGTTTTGGAAATGAAAGCGATTTTATCGCCCTTGTCTACCATCAGGTTGACATCGGTAAAATAGGTGACGCCGTCAGCTTTCAGTTCTAAATTTTCTGTCATGAAGATTTGGTCACCGGCTTCACGCTCTGGCTTGAAAATAATGCCAGGGTACTTTCTGCTTGAGGGCTCAATGTCATCTACATTCAATTTCTCCAGCATTTTCTTACGAGCGGTGGCTTGTCTTGACTTGGCCACGTTTGCGGAGAAACGTGCAATGAAATCCTGAAGGTCTTTTCGCTTTTCATCCGCTTTTTTATTCTGGTCGGACCGTTGCTTCAAGGCAAGTTGGGAAGACTCGTACCAGAAGGTATAGTTACCCGAGTAGATCTTTACTTTTCCAAAGTCGATGTCTACCACGTGGGTAGAAACCGTATCTAGGAAGTGTCTGTCGTGGGATACGACGATCACTAAATTTTTGAAATCCATCAAGAAGTCTTCCAACCAAACGATGGTTTCAGCATCCAAGTCGTTGGTAGGTTCATCGAGGATCAAGATATCTGGGTTTCCAAAAAGCGCTTGTGCTAGGAGCACACGGACTTTTTGATTTCCAGCCAAATCTTTCATTAGCGTGTAGTGGATGTCCTCAGAGATGCCAAGACCAGAGAGGAGGGAAGCCGCATCGGATTCGGCATTCCAGCCATCCATCTCTGCAAATTCTGCTTCCAATTCGGAAGCTCTAAGTCCATCTTCTTCCGAAAAATCTTCTTTCAAGTAGATATCGTCCTTTTCTTTCATGATGGCATACAATTTCTTGTGGCCCATCAAGACAGTTTTTAAGACATCTACCTCGTCAAATTCAAAGTGATTTTGCTTCAATACCGCCATGCGCTGCCCTGGAGTAATGTTGATTGCACCAGAGGTAGAGTCCATTTCTCCAGAGAGAATTTTCAAAAAGGTGGACTTTCCTGCACCATTTGCACCGATCACACCATAGCAGTTGCCTGGGGTGAATTTTAGGTTGACCTCCTCAAAAAGGGTTCGCTTGCCAAACTTTAAGGAAAGATTATCTACAGAAATCATGAGGTATTGGATTTTAGAAGCGCAAATATAGGTATTTATCCCTTTTTTTGAGGATTTGTCTGTTTACTAATCGGCTGAAATTTATCCCTTCACGTATCGCTAAATTGTTTCATAAATTACTTTTATATTCACCTCGTTATTTGAATGCTACTTCTTTCTCCATGCGAGTGATTTTCCGTACCCTCCTTCTTTTCTTGGTAATACTAGCATCCTCTTTGTCGAGCCATGCGCAGCTATCTACCATTGGGAAGGAGTTTTGGTTGGGGTTTATGGAGAATAACCGCAGTTTTCCTACCCCGGGTAATCCTGCTGGAACACCTGATTTTGCAGTCATTCTCATTACTGCAACAGAAAACACCACAGGAGTGATTGAGTATCTAAATCAAACCGCTCCATTTACCCTAACGGCTGGGCAACAATATATTTTCAGGTTATCTTCTTTCGATTTGGATTTGCTGCACCGTAGTTCTGCAGTGATAGAAAACCTCGGAATTCACATTACATCGTCAGGAAAAATTGCGGTTCATGCCATCAACGAACGCTTTCGAAGTGCAGATGGTACAGTAGTGCTACCCATCACTGCCTTAGGCAAGGACCATTACATCACTTCGCATTTTGAAGTCAACCCCTCTGCCAACTTAAATATCAACAACGAGAGTACTTTGTTGGTCGTGGCTACGGAAGACAATACACGGGTCGAAATTACACTTACTGAAAACTCGGTTTCTGGGCAATTCAAAGGAGCTCCATTTGAAATCACCTTGAATCGAGGACAAAGCTACCAAATCAAAGCTAGGGGTGATCTGACTGGATCTCGGGCGCGAGTGGTAGGTTCCAATGCAGATGATTGTAAAAAAATCGCGGTATATGGCGGAAATAAGTGGGTTTCCGTAGGTGCTTGTGGACAAGCCAATGATCACTTGTATCAACAAGCCTATCCTGTCAATACTTGGGGTACTTCTTTTGTACATACCGCGCTTTTGGGAAGATCTTCCGGTGAATTGGTCAAAGTATTGGCTTCGGAGGACAATACGGAAGTTCGGATCAATGGACTCCTTCAAACCAAGGTATTAAATCGCGGGGAATGGATGTCCTTGGAGTTTGGAGCTAACGAATCAGGAAAAATTGATACCTCGAATCCAGCTTCAGTTACCGTATTCTCCAAAAGCCAAGCTTGCAATAAATCTACAGATCCTTTTTTTAATAATGGGGACCCTTTCATGATCACCTACAGTCCGACCGAGCAGCTTCTGACTCAGTTAGACTTCAATGCATACAGTCTTCCCTCCATTGTCAATCATTATGTAAACATTGTCGTGAAGGCAGGTGAAGAAAATAAAACGCGCTTAGATGGGGTAAATGTTGGCGCGAGTTTTCAAATGCTTCCAGGAGATCCAGCCTATAAAATTGCCCGAATAGAAATTACTCAGGGAGTTCACAATATTTCCAATCCTTCAGGTTTTACAGCCTACGTCTACGGTTTTGGAAATATTGAGTCCTATGGATATGCTGCTGGTTCGGCGCTTGTCAATCTAAATTTTGAAACTGAGCCAGATTATGCTTTTGATGTAGTTGGCGAGAATGTAGCCTGTCTCAATCAAGAAGGCGCCTGGACAGTGAATCCAGAGAATCCTGATTTCACCTATTTTGTTTGGAATTTTGGTGATGGTACTCCGAACAAGGTGGGGAAAAATGTAACACATACCTTCACTAAACCAGGAAAGTATGAGGTGATTATTGTGGCCTCCCTGAGTCCAAACTCATGTGATGAACAGGAAGAAACGACCTTCGAAGTGGAGGTTCTGGAGACAAAAGTAGAGTTGGTCGGTTCCCAATCCGTTTGTCCATTGGAAGATAAGGTGATGTATCAGGTGAAAAATAAGGAAAACATCTCCCGAATGGTTTTTGAAGTAGAGGGAGGAACTATCTTACAATCCTATTCGGATTCTGTACTGGTTCAATGGGGACCTTCCAATACCAATGCCAAGGTGCGAGTTCTTCCTTTCTCTGCCAATGGATGTCCTGGAGCTGCTGTTGAACTACCTGTTGTAGTAAATCTTCGAATTGTAGTCACGGAAGCACTCGGTGAAAAAGAAGTTTGCTTTGATCCTTCTGTACGGTTTACTTATTCAGCACCTGAACCTTTACCAGGCCGTAGGTACGAATGGATCGTGAAAAATGGAACATTAGTAAGTGGACAAAATTCCCCAAAAATCGAAGTTATCTGGGATCAAGAAGATATCCTAGGCACGATTGGCTACACTGCCTATAGTGAAGTAGACGCTTCCTGTGCAGGTACAGCGCCTGATATTCAAGTTCGAGTGGCCAAGCAACTCACCCTGACCACCCAATCCATTACTAATGTCGCTTGCTTTGGTAATGCTACTGGACAAATCGTGGTAGTAGCCAATGGAGGAACAATCAATGCAACAACTTCCTATACCTTCGAATGGTCACACGATGCTGCACTGAAGACTGCTACTGCGTCAAATCTGAAGGCAGGTTTGTATTCGGTAAAAGTGACTGATGCCCTCGGCTGTATCCAAAGCATTGCGGACATTGAAGTGAAGGAGCCTCCTTTGCTTCAGCTTTCAAGTGTGACTCCCACACCTACCACCTGCTTCGGTAAAAAAGATGGACGGGTAAGATTGGAAGTGATTGGGGGTGTTGGGCCTTATAGTTTGGAGTTTGGAGGGAAACAGACTTTTACGGGGGTGTTTGAACTCGATACGCTCAAGAAAGAGAATTATGCTTGGGAGGTGACTGATGCAAATGGCTGTAAAATCCCTGTGACTTTTGAAATCACCTCTCCACCGCCTTTGGTAGTAGATGTGTCTTTAGCAAAGACTGCCTGTCCTGGTGAAGCCAATGGTGAATTGTTGGTAGTACCATCTGGACCCGAGGGACCTTTTCAGTTTCTTTGGAATCCATCCTCCCAAACAACGGATTTGGCAACATCCTTGGCAAAGGGTAGCTATACGGTACAAGTCACTGACGCTGCGGGATGCATCTCATTTGGAACGGGCATCGTCGTGGAAGAGGCTCCAAAAATCCGAATGCCCAATGCATTTAATCCGACAGAAGCTCCTGGTAAGTTTACAGGAGTATCCAATTGTGTGGTTGATTTTTCCATGATTATTTACAACCGTTGGGGACAGCTAGTATATACCGGTACCGAAGGTTGGGACGGGAGTTTTGCGGGGGATATTGCCCCAACAGGAACCTATTCCTATGCCACTACTTACAGCTACCTGATGGAAGGCAATACGGTGCAAGTGACTTTCCGAGGTTCCGTTTTATTAGTTCGCTAAAGGACAGTAGCGGAGAGCTTACTGCTTTCATGCACCCCTTTTCGGATAAAATCCCTAGTTTTGTCTTTTCAACTTTTTTGAAATGAAAAAAATATTGATCACCGGTGGGGCGGGATACATTGGTTCCCATACTGCCGTAGAACTTTGGAATGCGGGCCTTGAGCCAATCATTTTAGATGATTTTTCAAATTCCCATGAGACCGTTTTGGATCGTCTGGAGGAAATTACTGGAAAGCGATTTGCCTTTTACAAGGGTGATTGCAACCAGCGGGAGATCTTGAATCAAATCGCCCAGGACCATCAGTTAGCTGGTGTCATTCATTTTGCAGCCTTTAAAGCAGTGGGCGAGAGTACCCAGCAGCCCTTGGCGTACTACAAAAACAACCTAGGCTCATTGCTCGTCCTGCTTGAATTTATGCAAGACAAGGGTATTCAAAATATCGTATTCTCTTCCTCCTGTACAGTCTACGGGCAGCCCGATGTCTTGCCAGTAACTGAAGCAACCCCTCGCAAAGATGCCGAAAGTCCCTACGGCAATACCAAGAAGATTGGAGAGGATATTTTGGTGGATTATGTAAAGAGTAAGCCAGGCATCCGTGTGGTGGCGCTTCGCTACTTCAATCCTGTTGGCGCTCACCCAAGTGCAAAGATTGGAGAGTTGCCGATGGGTACTCCACAGAATTTGGTACCCTTCATTACGCAGACAGCAGCAGGAATTCGTCAGAAACTCACTGTATTTGGCAACGATTACGATACCCCAGATGGCAGCTGCGTCCGAGATTACATCCATGTGGTGGATTTGGCAGATGCTCATGTCAAAGCCCTTGGCTTTTTATTCGAGAAGCCCCTTGATTTTTATGAAGTTTTCAATGTGGGTACCGGTAGGGGAAATACAGTGCTGGAGGTAATTCATGCCTTTGAATCAGTCAATGGCATCAATTTACCCTATCAGATTGGCCCGAGAAGGGCAGGGGATGTGGTCAAGACTTGGGCCGACACGACCAAAATCAATCAGGTCTTGGGTTGGTATCCCAAATTTTCCTTGGAGGATTGCATGCGTGATAGCTGGCGTTGGCAGTTGACACTTGCTAAGTAGTTGTTAAAGTTTAGTTCCTAGTATTTGTGGAATAAGTACAAAATCTGAGTTACAATTTATTGTCATTAAATTAGGGGGTTGGTGTTGATTAATAGGTCCTTTTTTCTTTTTCTCAATTTATAAATGCAATTATATTGCATATTATTGTTTCAGAGTGGAACAAATCAAGCTAGGCAACGTTTGTGAAATCAAAAACCAATCTTGGTGTAAAGATCTGAACAGGTATGACTGCTTTAAGTAGTAAGGTGATTAGTGTTTTATTTTTTTTGCTAGTAGCATGTTTATGCCATCCACAAACTGCTATTGCACAGTTTCAAGTTAAAGGAGTGGTTCGATCAACCCAAGAGGTTCCCTTGGAATTTGTTTTTGTTTACAGCAAGGAATTAGGGTTGGGTACCCAGACTGATAGCTTGGGTCAGTTTCAATTAGTTTTACCTTCTCCTACCCGCATTTTCCTTACGTTTTCCTTGATAGGCTATAAATCAACCCAACAATGGATTTTTTCAGATCATGATTCAAGCCAAATTGTGTTGGAACCACTGGAAACTGGCTTGGATGAGGTAGTGGTATCTGGTACTTTACAGGAATTGTCTCGAGCGGATAGCCCCGTACCTGTTGAAGTTTTCAAAAGCACTTTTTTTCGTTCCAATCCGGCACCATCCTTATTTGAATCGTTTCAACAGGTGAATGGCGTACGAACTCAGATAAATTGCTCCATTTGCAATACGGGAGATATACAAATCAATGGTCTTCCAGGACCCTACACCATGGTGCTAATTGATGGAATGCCCATCGTAAGTGGATTGGCCACTGTTTATGGCTTATCTGGGATTCCTCAAGCCCTGATTGACCGAATTGAAGTGGTTAAAGGTCCTGCATCTACTTTATATGGTTCGGAGGCTGTGGGAGGATTAATCAACGTGATTACCAAGAGACCTGAAAAAGCGCCGCTCTTTTCTCTAGATCTGATGGGAACCTCTTGGGTGGAATTATCTCTTGATGCTTCTGTCAAAACTTCCCTTGGTAAGCGAAACCAAGCCTTAACAGGAGTCAATGCTTTTATCTACGATCGACCTATTGACAAAAATCAAGATGGGCTTACCGACCTAGCTTTACAACAGCGAGTTTCCGTTTTTCAAAAGGTAGATTTTCAACAAAAAAATGGGAAGTTATTGGCTATAGCAGGCCGCCTGCTTTGGGAGGATCGCTGGGGAGGAGAGATGAATTGGACGCCACAGGAGCGTGGAGGTGATCGAATTTATGGAGAAAGTATTCAAACTCGCCGTTGGGAATTGTTTGGCACTTATGACTTGCCCTTTTTAGAAAATCTCAAACTACAAGTGTCTGCAAATGGCCACCGTCAAGATTCCTATTATGGAATCACTGCTTACGATGCAAATCAAAAAATAGGTTTTACTCAACTTACATGGAATAAAGTACGTGGAATCCATCATTTTTTGGTAGGTACTGCCTATCGGTATACGAGTTACGATGATTCTACGCCGGTGACAACAGACGCAAATGGACAAACTAATGCACCTGCGATTACGCATTTACCAGGCGCATTTGTCCAGAATGAACTTAAGCTAAGTCCCAAACACCATTTATTGCTGGGTGTACGGCATGATTTCAGCACGATTCACGGTTCCATCTGGTCTCCACGTGTCAATTTCAAGTTAAACTCTGAGGATAAATCGGTGATTTGGAGAACCTCCATTGGAAATGGATTTCGGGTTGCCAATATATTTACAGAAGACCATGCCGCACTTACAGGTGCGCGAAGAGTAGTATTTACGGAGGCGCTCCGTCCGGAAAAAAGTTGGAACATGAATAGTAATCTGGTGAAGAAGTTTTTTACCTCGAAAGGGAATTACTTTGGACTGGATGCTTCGGTGTTTTACACCCATTTTTCAAATCAAATTATACCGGATTACGAATCCAATCCAAATGAAATCCGCTTTGCTAATTTGAATGGAACTTCTCTGAGCCAGGGAATAAGCCTAAATTTTGATGGTCTTTGGGCCAATGGATTTAAGTTGCTGGCAGGAATTACCTGGATGGATGTTACGCTTATTGAGGAAGATAATAAAGTAAGACAATTGTTTACCGAACGCTTTTCTGGAGTTTGGACTGTGGGATACCACTTCCATCCCCTCGAATTAACGCTGGATTATACTGGGAATGTGTTTGGACCCATGAGACTTCCTCTTTTAGGACCACTCGATGATAGACCCGAATATTCCCCCTGGTGGAGTCTTCAAAATATTCAAATAACCAAGAAATTTGGCGCCCAATGGGAAATATATGGGGGAGTAAAAAACATCTTGAATTATACCCCTTCAAATTCCAGTATAGCAAGAGCTTTTGATCCTTTTGATAGGGGAGTAGTCTTTGATTCTGCTGGATCTGTAGTTCCTACTCCCGAAAATCCTAATGCTTTGACATTTGACCCTAGTGGATTAGTTGCTCCGAATCAAGGAATCAGAGGCTTTTTGGGACTCCGATTTTCGTTTTAACTAAAAAAACCTTCTAGACCGTAGTTTAGAAGGTTTTCTTGTAGGTGTATGAAAGAAATTATTCTTCTTCTTTTTTCGCGTCTTCAGGTTTCACGGCGCTCATCTTCTTCACTTTGTCACCTTCTTTTAACTGCTTGCTTACCACAAAGTAAGGTCCAGAGATCACTTCATCTCCTTCTTTCAAACCGGAAAGAATCTCAATGTTTTCGTAGTCTGAAATCCCAGTCTTTACCTCGCGAATTTTGGCTACACCATTCTCACTAACAAACACGATTTCTTTGGCTTTCACTGGAGCTCCGGCCAAACTATCCTTCTTGTCCTCACGAGTAGTGACTGCAGAAAGTGGTATCGCAAGTGCATTATTTTTGGAGTTGGTCAAGATCTCTACCGATGCAGTCATGCCCGGACGGAATGGATATTTATTGCCTGCCTTCACCAAGTCCTGATAGGACTCATTTAAGATTCTGATTTTAACCTTAAACTCGGTTACCGCATCTGGAGATGCCTTGGTATTCGCGGTATTTGCAATGCTGGTTACGACTCCTTGAAACTTCTTGCCAGTGGAGGAGTAGGCATCCACGTCGATGATGGTGGTGTCTCCTAGGGAAAGACGTACGATGTCGTTTTCGTTGACATCGACACGAACTTCCATTTTGGAAAGATCCGCGATGGTCATCATTTCTGTACCTGCCATTTGCTGAGTACCTACCACGCGTTCGCCTTGTTCCACTTTCAAGCTGGATACGATACCTGATACAGGGGAGTTTACGTTGGTTAGGCGGAGGTTTTCAGAGGCTTCGTTCACAGATGCCTGCGAACTTTTAATGATAAACTCAGACGCTACTACACTTTGCTTCGCTGCCTCTAGATCTTTCTGAGCAGAGGTATAGTTTGCTTGCGCTTGCTCGAAGTCTGCATCAGAGATCGCTTTTTGCTGATGTAGCGTGCGCTGACGCTTGTATTCCAGTTCAGAGCGGGTAAACTGTGCTTCTGCGCGCTGCAAATTGGCACGGGTTTGCGCCAAATTAGCCATTTGCTGATTCAGGTTGGCACGGGTACGATCCAATGCAGAAATAAAGTTGTCAGGACGAATCTTTACAAGCAGTCTTCCCATTTCTACGGAATCCCCTTCTTGCACATTCAATTCGATGATTTCACCTGCTACATCGGGGGAAAGTTTCACTTCTACTTCAGGTTGAATCTCGCCTGAGCTGCTCACTTTTTCAACGATAGCCACACGCTTGGCCGTAGCAAATTCCACCTCGGTTTCCTTAGCGCCACCAATCCAGCCAGCAGATTTTCCGATAATGGCAAAAATGATAATTACACCTACTGCTCCGAGTAGGTAATAAAGCAATTTGTTGGACTTTTTAGTAGCCATGGTTTAGTTTAGATTAATGGGGTTACCAAGATAAAAATCAAGGACTTTAACTCTGAAAATATAGGTGTACTTCGCATTCAATAGGTCTGCCTGCGCATTGAACAGGTTGTTCTGCGCAACCTGAAAATCCACCGAATTGATGGCCCCTAAATTAAAGCGTTGTTGTGCAATTCGGAAGGTTTCTTCCAAACTCTTCACTCGAACAAGGGATGCTTGGTAGGAAAGCTCGGAGGAAAAGGCTGAGTTGTAGGCGGTTTCAATGTCTTGTCTCAATCTGTTCTTGGCTTCAGTCACCGATACCTCCGCCAATTGCTGCTGAACTCGAGCGCGCTGCAGGTTGGATTTGTTGCTAAATCGTGTGAATAATGGAATGCTGAAATTGAGTGTGCCAGACTGAGAAAAGTTATTGTCCACCTGGGTTTTGAAAGGGATGATTTCATTTGTCCCACGAATAAACGCCTGATCTACGTAGTTGGAGAAAGCGGATAAACCTGCGTCTAAGGTGGGTAAAAACCCTCCTTTTGCAATTTTTACGCCATATTCAGCACTTTTTGCAGTTGCTTCAGCGGCCTTGATTTGAGGCATTAACGCTACAGAAACCTCGAAAATTTCAGCTGGCGTACCTGTTGCTAGTGCTTCTTTAGAAACCTCATACACTGGTTCAATCACGTCAAAGTTTTCAGTAAAAGGAATTTGGAGTGCTTGTGCCAAAGCGAGTTTTGCAAGGCGAAGGCCGTTTTTTGCATTGATGACATTCAATTGGTTGGTTGCATTTTGTGACTGCAAATCCAACAAGTCTGAATAGGGGAGGGAACCGGCATCCACCAACTGCTGGGTTCGTCCTAACTGTTCTTTGGTGGTATTGAGTTGGTTCTCTGCAATTTTTACTTGCTCTCGGTTGAAAACCACATCGATGAATAGGTTGATGACATTCAAGGTAATGTCGTTACGCGTAGCTTCCAAGGTGTATTGACCTGATTTCAAGTCAGACTTTGCTTGGCCAATGCTATTGGTGATGCGCATGCCTTGGAAAATAGGTGCTCCTGTATTTCCAAAAAGATTGACGTTTCCAATTCTTCTTGTTTCAAACAAGTTGGTCACCGGGTTGATTGATCTACCCCAGCGGAAGCCTGAACTTGCTCCAGTAGTTAAACTTGGTAGTCTTCTTCCTTGGCTTTCCAATAGATTGGCTTCGGAAACGAGCTGGTTGAGTTCCGACCGTTTCAAGGTCAGGTTATTTTCTATCGCAATGGACACGCAGGTAGCTAAGTCCAAAGGCCCTGAGGGAACTTCTGTTTGGGCTTGTGCCTGTTGCCAAGTAATCATCCCGAAGAGAAGCAGGATAAAAAGTTTTTTCATGTGTGGTAGCTGTTGGTTTATGAATTCGTTAAAGGTCAATGTCTGGAATATAGATTAATTCTTTTATCCAAGGTAAAGAAAGAAGGTACTGACGCGTAATCTCTTTTATGCCAGAGTCCATTTCGATAACATGGCAGGCCATGTCATGCTTTCCTTTCCTGGAAACGGACATGGTAGCAATGTTTACTTTTTCCTGAGCAATGATGCTCGAAATAAAAGCGATGGCACCCGATACATCCTCAGCTTTGATGATGAGTGTGTGATTTTGTGCAGAAAAGTTGGCTACAAATCCATCTATTTCTGAAATGTTGATGACTCCACCTCCCAAGCTCTCTCCAAAAATCTCTACCTGTCGATCTCCTTTTTTAAGCAAAAGTTTGATCGTGTTGGGATGGTGTACCGAAGAATTACCAATGGATTTGAAGGTGTATTTTACCGGTTTTTCCTTGGCCAACTCCAGTGCGACTTTGATGCGCGCATCGTCGGTTTTGAAATCCATCAGTCCTCCCAAAATTGCGCGGTCACTTCCATGGCCTTCGTAAGTTCTAGCAAAGGAATTGTAGAAGGTGATTTGCGCCTCATCAGGAATGCCTCCGAGCACCCGTATAGCCGCTCGTGCGATTCTGACCACTCCAGCGGTGTGTGATGAGGAAGGACCGATCATGATTGGGCCGATCATATCAAACACACTGCTTTTATTTGCCATAAGCGGAGTAGCTCCAAAAATGATGCTAGTTCAAAAACTGCCCCAAGTTTACTCTTTTTGTTTCAATAAATCTCTATTTCTCCTTCAATTTAAGGGGTTAATCGCTTCTTATTTAGCAAGATTTAAGACATAATTGGTAATTGTGATCGAATTTGAACAGTTCAATGCACGGTAGCGATACAGTCCCAAAGTTATGCCTTTTTTTACTGTTGGTCTAGGTTTGAAAATGGTAGGTTTTACACAGTCGGAATGGAATTTAAGCCTGTTCTTATTTTTTTTACGCCAGAACCTTTTCGAAGAAATAATTATGACAATTGACCAATTCCATGCGTACACCTTTAGTTCAATCTCTTATATTTAGCCAGTAGAATTAGTTCAGTATAAAAAAATAGTGCTTTTAAACCCAATTCAACCTGTTTCCCCTTTGACCTATGCTCTTAGAACCTCTTGATTTACTTGTTTTTCTCGGCTACGCATTTTTAATCATGGGCATGGGATTCTTTGTGTCCCGTGAAAAAGAAGGCCACGTAAAAGATTCCAATGATTATTTTCTTGCCAGCAAGGCCCTTCCTTGGTGGGCAGTAGGAGCCTCTTTAATTGCTTCTAACATATCTGCAGAACAGTTTATCGGCATGTCAGGCTCTGGCTTTGCACTCGGATTGGCCATCGCAACCTACGAGTGGATGGCTGCGGCCACGCTCTTGGTAGTTGCTATATTTTTCTTACCCGTGTACCTCAAAAAAGGCATCTACACCATGCCAGGCTTTCTTTTTGATCGCTACGATGGGCGAGTACGTACCACAATGGCCATTTTCTGGCTGCTTTTGTACGTATTTGTCAACCTGACTTCGGTGCTTTATTTAGGTGCCTTGAGTTTGAATACCATCCTGGATATTCCCATGACTTACAGCATCTTTGGCTTGGCGCTTTTTGCGATGCTTTATTCTATCTACGGAGGCTTGAAGGCAGTAGCCTGGACTGATGTGGTACAGGTCGTGTTCCTGATTGCAGGTGGTTTGGCTACTACCTACATCGCACTCGGCATGGTGGGAGATGGCAATGCTTGGCAAGGTTTGCTTACGCTCAAAAATGAAGTTCCTGGACATTTTTCAATGATCCTTTCCAAAGGTGAAATGATGGTAGCAGATGGTAAAGGAGGAATGCGAGATGCCTATTTAGATCTCCCAGGACTCTCTGTATTGATTGGAGGGATGTGGATCACGAACCTAAGCTATTGGGGCTTCAACCAGTACATCACCCAGCGAGCCCTAGCGGCAAAGAATCTTGATGAAGCACAAAAAGGGATGATTTTCGCTGGATTTTTGAAATTATTGATGCCACTCATTGTAGTAATTCCAGGAATTGCTGCGCTAGTCATTGTGAACAATGGTACGGACCTTGGATTTATCGAATCCATGAAAGACCCAGTTACAGGATTGATCAAATCGGATCGAGCCTATCCTTCGCTTCTTCAAATCCTGCCTACAGGTCTAAAGGGGCTTGCTTTTGCAGCTTTAACTGCTGCTATCGTTTCCTCACTGGCTTCTATGGCGAATAGTACTTCTACCATTTTCACCATGGATATTTATGCCAAGTATTTTGGTAAAGACTCATCCGAAACCACCAAAGTACGAGTAGGTCGGATTACCGCGGTTGTGGCTTTTGTGATTGCTGCCGTTGTGGCACCTGCCTTGGGACAACTCGATCAGGCCTTCCAATTTATTCAGGAATATACCGGCTTTATCAGCCCAGGGGTATTTGCAATTTTCTTCTTTGGCGTATTCTGGAAAAAGACTACTTCCAATGCAGCTCTTGTAGGTGCTTCCTTGAGTATTCCGCTTTCCGTGGTGCTGAAAGTAGTTTTCCCTGCCTTGCCATTTATTGACCGCATGGGCTGGGTGTTTGTAGTCCTAGCAGTCTTAATGATTGCCATCTCACTCGTAGAAGGAAAAGGAAAAGACCATCCGAAAAGCATTGAGATATCGGCTGAATTGTTCCGAACTAGCACTGGGTTTAAGATCGGTGCGATTCTGATCGTGGGTATTATCGCTGCACTTTATACAATTTTCTGGTAAGATGCGAAAGTTACTATTAGGCCTTGATCTTGGAAGTTCCTCGGTCAAAGCCTGCATCCTAGATGCAGATTCGGGCCAGTCCCTTGCATCCAAAGCTTTCCCTGAAGTAGAAATGCCTATCCATTCTCCCCAAACAGGATGGGCCGAACAGGATCCTGAACTTTGGTGGACTTATGTCAAACAAGGGATTGCCTTTGTGCAGCAGCAAGCACAGGTTCAAAAAGGAGAATTGAAAGGGATAGGCATAGCCTACCAAATGCATGGGCTTGTTTGTGTAAACCAAGCTCATCAGGTACTTCGTCCCTCCATCATCTGGTGTGATAGCAGGGCAGTAGCCCTTGGTGAAAAAGCATTTCAATCTCTTGGTGAGGACTATTGCTTACCACATCTCCTCAATTCGCCTGGAAATTTTACAGCATCCAAACTCCGTTGGGTGATTGAAAATCAGCCTGAAGTAGCTGCTCAAATTCATAAAATCATGCTTCCTGGAGACTTTATCGCCATGAAGCTCAGCGGTGAGATTCTCACCTCCGAAACAGGTCTTTCCGAAGGTATATTTTGGGATTTCAAGGAAAATGGGCTTAGTGATCCATTACTTAAAGCGATGGAGATCCCAAAGGATTGGATTCCAGAGGCTGTTCCTTCTTTCTCTGTACAGGGAAAAGTTTCCTCTTCCGCAGCACATGAAACTGGCTTGGAGGCAGGTATCCCAATTTCCTACCGCGCTGGAGATCAGCCCAACAACGCCTTTTCCCTTCAAGTGCTCAAGCCAGGGGAGCTCGCCACTACTGCCGGTACATCTGGGACAGTTTACGGTGTCGCGGATACGCCAGTTTATGATCCTAAATCTCGGGTCAACACCTTTGTTCATGTGAATCATCTCCAAAGCAAGCCTTCCTATGGAGTATTGCTTTGTGTCAATGGCACAGGAATTCTGAATTCCTGGCTCAAGAGAATGTTGGGAGGAAGTTCCCTGAGTTACGAGGAAATGAACATCCTCGCAGCAGGAGCGCCAATTGGTTCGGATAAATTGGCTTTTCTCCCTTTTGGAAATGGGGTGGAACGCATCCTTCAAAATACTCCAATGGGAGCACATTTGATGGGATTGGACTTGCTCAAACACGATCAAAAGCATATACTCCGTGCCGCTCAAGAAGGGATCGTAGCTGCTTTGACCTTTGGATTCCGCATCATGAAGGATATGGGAATGGACCTCAAAACCGTCAAAGCT
>CAMCBC010000004.1 GCA_945872775.1 Spirosoma fluviale
TTGGAAAGCGGTTTTTGAAGGAGGGTCTTTTGTTAAAGAAGAACTGATTCTAGAAGTTTTAGGAGATGCATTTGATGCAAAGCTGATTTCTACCAAGTTTTGGAAAGACCTTCAGTTGTATAGCCAACAAAAAGGACAACCAAAGGATATCAAAAATACGAAGTCCTTCGTAAATTTTGCTGCCCTCGAGCATTTAGATGGGTTTGCTTACCTCATTGCGAGAAGTGATTTTAAAAAAGTTGAACCTTCTATTTTACCTATCCTTGAAAGTTTGGTTTACGATTCCGTCTTTCCTGTGGCCCATCCTTTTGAAGGCAATTCCTCCGAGGAGTTTAGCGACTACATTTCTAGGTTGGTACTAGGAAACAAAACCGAATTTTTGAATTTCTTTGCGAAGGTTAGAAATCCTTATTTAACTAGAAAGTTTTTCAATTTGTTGAAATACAAGGGCTTGAAAGAATTGATTAAAGAAAAACATAAGCGCGAAGGGTTAGCAATTTCTGTTGAGCAATTAGAAAGAGTTTTGAAAGTTTTTAACATTAAGGATCAAGTACAAATTGACTATTTTTTACGCGCTTGGTTGGGATTTCTTTTTAATGCTAGCACGCTAAAAAGGTCTGCTCCTTATTTTGTGGTTGTCGTGGGAGAGCTTTTGGAAGAGGAGGGGATTTTAGAAAAAGGTAAACTAGATCTTGATACTTCGTTTGCCTTGTTGTCCAAATTTATGGTGTGGAATGAAGTTGAAAAAAATTACTTTTTTCAACAGGCAAGAGGTTGGGTAGTTGTTGAAGTTACTTCTGCTTCACTAGTAGAATTTACTAAGGAAGAGGAAATCTATGCCTATTTTAGTGAGCTAAAGGATCCTTATTTAAAGGAATTGAAGGGTAAAGGTTTTTTAAAGGTTTGGCTAAATTCATTTTTTGATTTGGCTTCAATTTCTTCCCTAAATGCTTTTATTAAGATTTTTAAAAATAGCTTTTATGAAAACAGCTATAGTTCAGCTAGAAAGCAAGAGTTATTTTTCAAACAGCTATTTCAAGTTAAGGATTCGTATACTTCCTTTCAAGAGGCAATAGTCTCTAGTCCTCAGTTTTGGATTGAATTTCGGCAGAATAACCCTACATTTTTTGAGCAATACGAACCTGTGGCTGTACCGAAACCGGTACAAATGAGTCTTATTGAGCTTTTAAACTTTTATTTGTCCTACGGGGTACTTCCTAAGGAAGAGGGGAGCTTAAAAGCCTTTGTCAAGAAGTTAATGGAATCAAAAAGTGATTCTTTGGCCCAATTGAGAGGTATTTTTCTTGCGAGTTTGTTAGATAGCAAGAAGAAAAAACTCCTAAATAACTTATTGAGGTATGTGGATGAAAAATGGTTTTATGGGCTCCTGAATCCCAAGCTTCCTGGAGCGTTGGATAAGTTGGTAGCCGAAGTGAGAAGGAGAACTGGAAGCAACTTTTTTGCAGATTTACGCATGCAACATCCAGTAGATCGGATCTTATTTTTTACTGAAAGTGTATCTAAAAGAGGTTCCTCAACCAAAAACTTGGTGGAACTATTGCTGCCTGCTTTTGAGCTGTGGTTGGATACAAAAAGTTCAGCTGAAGTGACTTCTATGTTTGAAGATAGTGATCAAAAATCTGAAATCTTGCTCTTGATTCAACATGCTAGCAAAAAAGTAAAGAAGGTACTTGAGGAGGAAAAGAAATCGGAACAGCCCATAGTTGTTGAGCCTGAGGAGGTGGATCTCGGGGAGGGTGTGACGATCAATAATGCAGGAATGGTGCTTTGCTGGCCTTTTTTTGGTAGATTTTTTGCCGCGCTTGGTTTGGTGGAGCAGGGTAAATTTAAGGGGCAGCAAGCAGAAGAAAGAGCGGTTCAATTGCTCCAGTACCTGGCCACAGGATTGACCTCTTTCGAAGAATGGGATTTGAGTTTGAATAAGGTTTTATGTGGAGTTTCCCTAAATACACCCATCTCGCCTAACTTAGAATTGACGACAGAGGAGGAGGAACTTGTGAGAAAATTGATCAATGGTACTATATTTAATTGGGAAAAAATGCGTGGTACAAGGTTGGAAACCTTCAGAGAGACCTTTTTTATGCGAGAGGGTATCTTATATGAAAAAGACAACCGATGGGAGTTGATTGTAGAACGAAAGGCTTATGATGTGCTGATGGATACCATGACTTGGAATATTTCCATGATAAATTTAAGCTGGATGAAGAAAAGATTGAATGTTCAATGGAAGTGAAAAATAGTACTGAAAGGTTAATTCAGCCCATTTTGCAGGACCTAGCTTGGTTAGAATCCATTCTTGACCTACGAATGAGTGCTTATTTTGAGGAGGAGAGTCCTGATTTTCTCTTCCCAGCCGCTCCCATATGGCCGGGTGAAAGTACTCCCTACACGAATTTTGTATCCAAATATAAGTTAGACATTAAGGAGCGAGTGATTCTTTTGATGAGCATGGTTCCTTTGCTAAGTCCTCAAACCTTTGACTGCTTTTTCATCCAAAATAAATCCATTGGAAGGCCATTTTCAGAATTTGGTGGTGTAGAAGCGAAATCTCATAAAGGCTTTATTCCTACAGTTGAGACAGTCAATTTTGTGTTAAATGGGAAGGATTTATTGAAAAGGCTGGATTTATATAAGGTTTTTTCCGAGGAGCATTTCTTTTCAAAGCGTCAGGTGCTTTCGTTGAAGAAAAACTCGGAAAACGAATCTTTTTGGTCCAATAGTCTTCAGATTAATGAGGATTTTTTTTATCACTTGATTTCAGGAGAGAAGATTTCCCCCAAATTTTCCTCCGAATTTCCAGCCAAGGAGCTCACCACCCAATTGCAAATCGATGATTTGGTTCTCAACAAGCAATTGATGGATGAATTGGGTTTGATTTTGAATTGGATCAAATTTAGGGATGAAATTAAGGCCTCAGAAAAGTTGAGAAAGAGCTTTAGAACAGGCTATAGGGCATTGTTTTATGGTCCTCCTGGCACAGGTAAGTCCCTCACGGCGGCCATTCTTGGAAAAAATAATGACCTGCCAGTTTACCGAATTGATTTGTCTCAGGTGGTTTCAAAGTATATCGGCGAAACGGAAAAAAACCTTTCCAGACTTTTGGATGTAGCAGAGCACAAAAACTGGGTATTATTTTTTGATGAGGCGGATTCGCTTTTTTCCAAGCGAACTGAAATCAACGATTCGAAGGATAAATATGCCAATCAGGGGACGTCCTACCTATTGCAGCGATTGGAAGAGTACGATGGCTTGGTGATTTTGGCGACAAACCTGCGTCCCAATATCGATCGAGCTTTTGTCAGACGTTTTCAGTCTATATTGTACTTCAATCTACCTACAGTGGATGAACGAATTAAATTGTGGGAGAATGCATTGAAAAATTTTAATTTAGCCAGCGATGTTTCCGTAAAGAAATTGTCTGAAAAATACGAGGTGTCAGGCGCTGCGATTAGCAATGCCATCCAATTCTCATGGTTGAGTTCCAAGCGGGATCAACGAGACCAAATCACCTCGCTTGATATAGAAGGAGGCTTGTTGCGAGAAATGGCCAAAGAGGGTAGGGCTGTGAAATAGGAAATGAGTGCAATCAAAGTTGTTTTATCGCGTGGATTTCCCCTAAATAATCCTAAATTGAGGGAAATTTCGAAACGTTAGTTACCTGTTAATTTGACTTAGAATGTTTGATTATTGCTACTGGCCTGAAGGAATAGAAATCGAACTCAATAAGCAGTTGGATAATTTTCACCATCAAGCGCAAATGCTTATCGATGGGCAGGTTTTTTTAGCACTAGCCAACAAAATACTCAAGGCACAAGTAGCGGGTAAGTATTTTGAGTTGATCATTTTACTTCCCAAAGGTTACCGAACCCTTGAAAATGCAAATTTATTTCACCGGATCACCCAAGCTGGAGCCAAAGTAGGAATTATTGAAATAACGGTCTTTGATGAAGGCTTTGAACAATTTTCCATTTTTGATAACCGGCTGTATTACAGCACCAAACGCCTAGAAGGTGAAGTTGATTTTGCAGATTTCTTTTTCAAAAAGCATCAAGATTTTGAGGGATTGATGGAGTCTAGCCGTTTGGTCAATTCCTATTCCCAGGAAATTAAATTGAGCTTTACTGCTGAAAAATATTTTGTTACTAAGGGAGAGGAGATCAGTTTCTTTTGGGAATCGACAAATTCCAATTCCAATGTATTGACTCCAGGGAATCGAATGCTTGACGCACAAGGAGAGGAGCGAATCATCATAGAGGAGGATACCTTTCTAACAATAACTTCCAAAAATGAAAAAAGTAAAACTTCTTTGTCTATTTTTATTAAGTGTTTGGAAGTAGACCACTTAAAGTTGTCGGTTTCCATTTTCAATAAAGAAATTGACGATTATGTACCCATCGATTCTGTCTCAAAAAACAATGAAATATTTGCAGTATATATGAGTGACGTGGTGAAAATTGAGTGGGTATGTAAACCGGGAACAACCTTAATTGAGTCACGGCTGGGCAAATTAAATAACATTGGGTTTCATAATTTTGTCTGTTTGGAGAAATTAAGTTTAAACTTTGAAATGCATTTCTTAAACACAGTGGCTAGTAAAGAAATTCACTTTTATCCAGTACCCAAAGGTAGCGCTAGCTTTGAAGATGAAGAATTTCAGGATGGTATCCATATGATTCAAAAAGGTGACGTAAAGAAGAGGGAAGAGGTATCAGAAAAGGAAACATTTTTTTCTAAAGTGGTCTCACTATTTAGTTTAAAGAAATAGGATGGGACTAGGATCTTTCTTTTTGTTTTGTTCAGGTGTAAGCAAATCTGTTTTAGAGAAATGTCCGGATACCGAAAGAGTGAAGCACGTGAGCATAGGTGCTTCTGTATTATTTACGGGTATTCTAGCCATGCTTTCTTCCTATTTTGCCTTTAGCTTGATCTTTGAAGCGTATTACATCAATTTTTTTCTCGCTTTTTTTTGGGGATTGATTATTTTCAATCTCGACCGATACATCGTGGCTACCCTGCGGAAAAAAGGAGATTTTTGGAACGAAGTGATTCAGATCAGTCCCCGTTTATTTTTATCCACTCTAATTGCATTGGTAGTATCCAAACCCTTGGAATTACAGCTTTTCAAGTCGGAAATCGATCAAAACCTCAATGAACAAGTGGTGGCGCGTGTTGCACTAGCAGAAAAGGAATATTTTTCAGCCATCGCCAATATAGATACCGAAAAGAAAAAGTTAGACGTACAGCTCCGAGAATTTTTTGATTTAAAAGAGTTTTACTACCAGGAATACAAGTGCGAATGCGATGGCACCTGCGGTACGGGTCAATACGGCAGTGGTAAGGAATGTGAACGAAAACAAAAGAAGTACGAAGATTTTATTTTAGAATACGAAACCAAAGAGGTCGATATTCGAGAAAGTAAAATGGCCCTGGAAAAAAGTAAGGTTGAGCAGTACACCTTATACCAAGAGGACAAAGAAAATATCCAGGCAAACTTTTCTTTGGGACTGCTTTCTAGACTTGAGGCATTACATAATCTGGAGAGTTGGGCACCTTGGACCATAACCTTAATGATCCTTTTTGTCGAAATTGCCCCCGTTTTGACGAAGTTGTTTTCTTCCAAAGGTCCTTATGATGATTTTTTAGCCTTAGAGGAAAATAACTTTAAAATGGAATACATAAACAATATGTATCAAACAGGACAGCAAGTGGAGCAAGGGTATTCGAGTAAATTGCGAGAAGTTCAAAGTATGAAGAAAGAACTCATTTCCGACAAGCAAAAGAAAGTACAAGAACTTTACCGCGACCTAGGGAGAGAAGTAACTAAACAGATAAACAGGTGATTGACTGGATAACTAGAAGTTTGTTGGTGCTTGGGTGCTGGCTTTTTGCACTGGGATCTCTTCATGCTGGAGACAAAGGAGTCAAGTCAATAAGCAATAACTTTGCCTTTGGCGACACGCTGTCGACCCAAACCTTTGTATCAGAAAGTGAGCTCAGCTTATTTATTGCAGAGGAGTTGAAGATAAATGAATCTGTTCTGGCATTGAACCAGCAGGAGGTGGATAGTTTGCATCAATTGTTGAATGAGACAAAGCAGGTGCTGATATCAAGGGCTGATCTGGTCAAATTTTTAGGATTTTCGGTGGCCGTTCCTGAAACCAAATTGGTCATGAGCCAGGCAATTGAATTGTCTCCAAAAAGTAGAGTTTTACGTCTCGAATTGGATGCAATTCAAGGAGATTCTTTCACCCTAACTTATGTCGTCGAAGCGGATCTTGGCAATGCAGCAAAGGTTGAAATATTGCTCAATGAGGTTTCGGTTGCAAAAGCTTCTTCAAAGAAACGAGGAAAGAAAATCAACTTAGCCTTTGTGGCAAGCGAAACAGGCAAGGTTGAAATCGTACTTCGAAGTTTAGGTCCCTTCAAGGAAAAAGGAATTATTGAGGTTCACGCGACTCCTCGAGCCGAACAAATTGTGGTTAAGAAAATTAGAACAATAAAGGTGAAAAAAGAGCTTGTGGATGCACAGGTTCAGGATACTATTTTCCAAACGGTGGTAGATGAGCGCGTGATTCTCACGAATAAATCAAATCTCAAAGGTAAATCGACTCTTCAAAAGCAACTAGACTTCGGTTCTGAAAGTGAAGTCTTGGGTTTTGCACTGTTCTTTTTCCCGTCCACAGAGAAAGATAACTTACAAATTTCAAGAAGGGAAACCTACAGAGAAGATCCTTTGGAAGATTTTTCGATGAAGGAATTGAAAGGGAGATCGTTTACTTACCTTCCAGAATTCCCCTTTTCTGGATTGGCTGTTTCCTTGACAGATGCACAGCGTAGACTATTTTGGTCCAATGGGAACAATCCTAAATTAGAAGAATGGAAAGTAAGTCCAAACAGTACAGCTAATTATGCTTTTTTTCAATCCAAAAAAATACAGGACAACGGAATGGTCCAAGTAAAGTTTTCCAATACCTCTGATCTTTATGATTTAGATTTTGGATTAAAAATTATTACGCTTACCTTAAAAAAATTCACGGTCAAGCAAGAAGTGGACGTGCAAGAATTTGAAGAGACGATACTATTAACCTTATTATGAAGCATTCTGTATTCACCTACGCTGGCCTTCTTCTTTTTCTTTTGCTAACCTTTGCGGGTTGCAAAGAGGCCAACCAGCTAAAATCTGGTGGCAGGAAGGTCACCTCGGGAATTAAAAAGGCTCAAGGAGCTTCCGATAAGCTCATGAAAAAACTGGGTATTGCAGATTCCGTCTCTCAAAATCCGGATAGCCTAAACAACTTACTTTCTCCATTGGAACAGAAGTCGTTTATCAATAACTACACGACACTTTACGATATGTTGAATGGACCCAACACCAATCGTAATTTGCAGGCCCTCGAGTTTGACTCTGCTTCGCTTTCCTACAGAAGACAAGGCGTTAATAAACAAGCGCTTCGCGAAAATGTAGAAGTGTATACCTGGTATCCTTATTGGATGGGAGACGTTTGGAAAACCTATGATTTCAATTTGATTTCCACAATTTCCTTTTTCACTTACAAGATTGACCCCAAAACAGGGAGTTATATCAATCCCGCGCAAATTAGCCAGTGGAGGCAAACCGATTTACTTGATTCTGCAAAAAAACACCAAACAAAGGTCTTGTTAAACCTTTCGCTTGAAGGAGAAAACAATCACCTGGATTTTCTCAAAAATGAGGCATTGTGGAACACGACCCTTGATTCAGTGGCAGTGCTTTTGACTGAGCGTGATGCAGATGGAATCGAACTTGAATTTACAGATGTCCCCTTGGATCGAGAAACTAAATTTTTAGACTTTGTTGCCTTCCTAAAAGAGAACCTAGATTCTCGTTTTGTCACTAAAAAAATAACCGTATCCTTGGTGATTCCTGCAGATGACACCAAGTTTCCTTTTGACCTAGTGAAATTAAATGAGTCAGTAGACTTATTTATTGTAAAAGGAATGGATTACCATGAGATTGATGGGACTGTAGCAGCCATAGCTCCATTAAGAAATGAAACCCCGGGAGGTCCTAGCCTTGAGACCACAGTCCTCATGTACCTGAATAGAGGGCTAGTGGCGGAAAAGTCTATTCTTGCACTACCACTTTATGGATCTCAATGGTCTGGAACTTATGATCCTTCAGAAGGGTACTACAGCACTGATTTTGAACGAAAAGTCACCTTATCTGAGGTGAATCGAGTATTCCAATCCAAGGATAGTGTGTATACGATTGTTCCCACGCTGGATGAAACCTCCATGACCAATTACTTTTTTCTAGAATTTCCAGATAATTCCTCCATTGAAGGCTGGTACGATGATTCGACTACCTTGGCCAAAAAAATGGATCTTGCACTCTTCAATAAATTCAAAGGTGTTGGTTTATATGCACTTGGCTATGATTTAGGGAAAGAAGAGGTTTGGAATGTAGTGGCTCAGAAATTTACTGGGGATATCGTGTACATCAAAGACCCAATCAAGGAGATCGATGGTTATCCCATTAAAATTGCGGCTTTCTTTCAAACCTATAAACAGCTGTTTATGGTCACCTTTGCGCTGGCCACCTTGGCGATGATCATCGCACTCGCGGTTGCATTTTCAGATTGGAAGTTTAGAGAAACCATTTTGGCTAGACAACTCTACCGCATGCTAACGTTGTCCATTACTTGCTTGATTTTTTTGTTGATTTTCTTTGTTTTCGGATGGCTAAATGAGGAAAATTGGAGCTTTTTCGTATTCTTTCTCATAGGTGCAGTCGCGAGCTATTTGGTGGAGAAGTATGGAGGATTAATGAAAATCAATAAGCCATGAAGGTCGATGTAAAGCAAATCGCAAAGCTTCCAGCGAATGTACTCGCTAAAGAAGCAAGGTTGTTTTTGATTTTTTCCTACTTGGGAATTTGGATGTGTCTTCCAGTAATGAGTATGATGGACTTAAAGGCTTCAACACCAGTATTGGACTTAATTGACGATATTTACCTCATTCAACTTTATTTTGTTGTTTGGTTTTTTATGATAATTACCTTGT
Organism: Spirosoma fluviale; assembly: GCA_945872775.1. GTDB lineage: Bacteria > Bacteroidota > Bacteroidia > Cytophagales > Cyclobacteriaceae > Algoriphagus. Next base: position 9,064 of record CAMCBC010000004.1, read on the forward strand.
ATGTAATTCGACTTTTGATTTATTTTTTGGAAAAAAGATTTGGTTAATGAGTTTTAATTTACAGATCGGTTTACTTTTTTAACTACAAGAAAAAAACCATTTTCTTGGTTATATTTTTTAATTCTCTTCCCTTTTAAGTAGGATTTACCTCCATTACTCACTAATTTCATGCGAATCTATCTTCGTTAGAATTCATCCGGTTGAGTTATTAAATCATTTCATTCTCTTTTAATAATTTTATTGACAACACTGATAAAGTGTTTGGTATAATTCAATTATTTAGTTGTCCTATTTAGTTATCAAGTATAGCAAAGTATTCAAATCCAAGATTTAATTTATGGAGAATTTAAATTCCCAGAATGATGCTTTAGGAAGTACTACCGGGCCATTGGCAGGAAGAAACCGTCAGGTTTTTGATATACTTAGTTTATTTCAATCCTCCCAAATGGTTGGGTTGTTTGGAGAGATGGGATCTGGAAAAACCACCCTTATCAAAAAAGGGTTGATCCCAGAACTGGAAAAAGGATTTTTAGGAATTGCAGGTAGGAAATGGAAATCTGTGACGATACGTCCGGGTATCACTCCGTTAGAGAATTTATCCGCTGGCATAGCGCAACTGGGTTTGAATCAAGGAAAGCAAAAACTAGAGGATGAAGTATTTCTTACTGAATCCATGCGTCTGTCTAACGAAGGGTTAAAAAATGCTTGCCTTCAAAAAGAATCTCAAAAAAGTGACTTTAATGCATTGCTTGTCATCGATAATTTTGAGGACCTTTTTGAGTTCAGAGAGGTGTCTCAAAACACCTCCGAATGGGATGAAATTGTAAAAAGTTTTATTCAAAACATTACCAAGTGTGCCAGCTATTCATCCATTCCGGTTTACTTTTTGATTGTTTTGAGAGCCGAGTACATGTCCCGGCTTTTTGAATACCGCCACTTTTACGAGATCGTATCCGCTTCTCAATACAACCTACCCCAATTTAGAAAAACTGAATTTACCGAGGTAATCAAAGCCATTTTGCAGCCTTCAAAAATGACGATGCATAAGGATGGAGTTGATTATTTATACAATGAGCTGGGAAAAGACCTCAAAAATTTAACCTTGTTGAAATATTACCTCAACGAGGCAGTTGAAACTACAGCAACTAATTCCAAAGAAGAAATTGCATTGGAAGTATTGCTTCAGATATCAAGTGGATCCCTTTACGCAAAAAAGCTTGAGTTGTTTTTCTCCACTTGTAGTGAGGTAAAACAAAGATTGATTGAAAAATTGTTCAAGCAAATCACCGTGACCGAAGAAGGTTCTAGGCTCAGCAAACCTATTCGTGTCGACCATTTTTTGAAAGTGACGGGGTCTCAGCTTCAGGAGCTAAGTCCGTTGCTTCAATCCATTCAGCATTCCTTCCCCTTGCTTTTGGATGTACTGCTTCCATTCCAGGAACGCTTGGAAGTCAAAAACCATTCTTTGATCTCGGTAGCCTCAGTTATTGATGTTAAGAACGAACAATTTATCCCTCATTGGCCTCGTTTAGTAGAATGGATCAAAGAAGAAAAAGATTCCCAAGATTTATACAAGAGGCTTAGTGAAAAGTCGATTCTTTTTGATAAAGGATTGACAGATTACATGAAACCACCAGATCTTGATTTGGCACTCAGCTGGTACGAGCAGCAGAAGCCGGATGAATTGTGGTCCAACCAGTTTGACTCAAATCACCACCGAACCATTGCCTATTTACTGACTAGCAAGGTGAAATTTCAAGATGAGATTTCAAAGAAAGAGCTAGACCAAAAAAATAAAATTAAGTCTCTTTATAAATGGGCTTCAATTATAGGTGTTGTTGTTATTCTTGTTGTCCTTGCGGTTTTTGGATTGTATTTAAATGCCGAGAACCAAAAGACCCTAGCCCAAAAGCAACGAGAGATAGCGTTTAAGGAGACCGAAAAAGCGAAAAAGGAAAAGATTCGTGCAGATGCTGCCCGTGAAGATGCTATCGAAGCTACCGATCAGGCGCTGAAAAATGAGCAATTGGCCAAAATACAAAAATTGCGTGCGGATGAAGAGAAAAATAAAGCTCAAGAAGCTACTAATTATGCTTTGGAGCAGCAAAAAATTATCAAAAAGTCCAATGATGAACTGAATCTGAAGGAAAAGGAACTAAAAATAAATGTAGCCAATTTGGTTGTTTCCGATTCCCTTAAGGCTATAGCAACGAAACAAGCTCAAAATGCAAGGAATTATCAGGAAACATTGAATGCTGTCCTAATTTTGAGAAACCAAGTTCAAAAGAAGGATTACCAAGCAGATGAGTTGCAAAAACTTCTGAAAGAGGTAGATCTAGTCTATTCAAATTACAAAAAAGCAACCTTGGAATTTAAGGAAGCAAATCTTCCCAACAACGACCTTTACCAGGTGATGTTGGATATCCGAAAAAAATTACTCGACCAGGGAACTATCGACGGGATTCCTACTGATTTGTATTCCATGAAAAGTGGATTGCGAAAAATTAGAGTGTCCTCATCTGGAACAATTGCTGCAGGTGGGGATGATGGGGAACTTCTTTATTCCAAACAAGCTCTTGGACAAGGGCCTGTTGCGCTGACCAAATCGGTTCCTTTCCGAGGTGATCGTATCCGTAGCCTAGATTTTCTCAACGATAAGGATCTCATTATTGGAACGGTAAACGGGAAGTTGCACCAATTTAACACCGCAACAGGGGTAAATAAACCGCTGGAAGTGGGGCTGGTTGCCAATCAAATCGTGGAACAAGTAGTTGTTGCTTCCAAGGTAGCATTTTTGCTAGTAGGTGGAGAAGTAATGAAGGTAATGCCAAGTGATCTCTCCAAAACTACCAAAGTAGCCAACCTATCCGCTAAGAATCTATTCAAATTTAATGAGGAGAAATTACTTGTGGTGAGCAAGGACAATACGCTCGTGCTACTCGATGTCGCCTCACTTCAATGGCAGCCCCTTGCGACTGACCTAAAGAAAAACACAATTACAGCTGCTTTTAGTTCAGGAGGAAATTTATTTTTGGGGATGGAAGATGGCCAAATCGCCATTTGTAAATCCTTAAAATTAGGGAATGTAATTAGTGTGAAAACCGATTTGATTATACAACCTCACCGAACACGAATTACAAGTTTGGCCTTTGATGCCAGTTCGAATAAACTCTTTTCTGCAAGCCTTGACCAAACTGCCAACATATTTGATCTCAATTTGAAAAAGGTGAACCCTGACTACGTTGGGATTCATAATTTTAAAATTGAGGGCTTTGACAAGTGGATTTGGGACTTTGCATTGGTTCAAATAGGTAAAGTGAAGACTTTATTGACTGTAGATGAAAGTGGAGAACTTAAATCATGGCAAACAGGAGCGGAAGTGCTCTATGATGAGTTATTTTCTTCGAGCAACAAGTAAAAAAATATAGAATTAAAACCTATTTAGATCATGTATTTTGTTTTTGATTACCCTACATCAACTAAATTTTTAAAGGATGAGTAAGGGATTTTCTGTGGATTTGAATGCTATTAAATCCCAAATCACCCAGCAATTAGAGGTGAAGGGTTTCCTTTTTCTGATAAAAACAGAAGATCATTTTTTTGACGATTGCCTCGTAAAGAAACTCATCGATACGAATTTATTCGCTTCCAAAGGTTTGAAAAAGGACCTTTCTGAATTGAATGCTTTCAAAAATGAAGTTCAAACCTTGAATGGATGTTACCTCATCGAGATTCCCAAAATTACGGATGAGGTCATGGCACATTTGTCAGAACAAGTAACAGGTCAAGAAAAAGAATCTACATCAAAATTAGTGTACCTGCTTCCAAACCAAATTACACGCAGATTTTTTGACATTTCAGGTAGAGAATCTTTCATTTCCTCCTGTTTGTTTATTTCCGAGTTAGGTACTGATTTTGCAGCTGAGGTACTTGAGGAGAGATTAATCACCATTTTTGATAAGCAGCTTACTCCTGACCTATTCAACTTTTTTACAGCAAACAGACAAACTAAATCCATGAGTTTGGGTAAGCTTCTTTTCTTTGCCCAAATCTTCAAAAACGAATTAATCAAGGGTGGATTTCAAACGTTTGATGAGAGTTCTCTCGCTCAGTTTTTAGACAATATAGGTGCGAAATTTCTTTCCGCTGCATCTGTTCAGGTTTCACGAGAGAATCTACAAGCTTTTTTTAGGGCCTTTGTTTTTCAACAAGGCACAAGCGCTATTCCAATTGAATTAACTCAGGAAGAAATTCAGTCTTTTTGCCAATTGCCCAAAGAACAGCTGGATTTCTTATTGCAGTTAGCAACTTCTGAACAGTATCAAATTTTATCGGAAAGAGGAGGTGCTTATCGCTTATTTATTCCAGAGTATTCCATGGAATGGAAGGATTTAAAGAGCTGGGTTGGTAATGAAGAAGAAGCGTTCAAACAGTATAAAGTATTCGAAGCAATAGCACAGGAATATTTTAAAGGCACAGGTTTTCTTCTCGCAAAGGAACGATTGGATCAGGCACTCATCTTGAAGGAGGAAATTTTCACCACCTATTATTGGGAAGTGAAGTATAAGGTTGATAAAGAGCTATTTTCTAGTTTTCTACTACTTTCTCAAAATTTTCAGGAGGAATTCATTAAAACACAGCAGAAGAAGCGGGCCAGTTTGTTGAGAAATTCGGTTCGAATTAGTATTGCAGTGAGTATAGCCTTCTTGTTATCCTCCTTTACTGCGCTATTGGCTTATTTGGAACGAAATTCGGCCGTTATCCAGCAGGAACTTGCGATCAAATCAAAAGAAGAAGCAGTAGTAGCTCAGCGTCAAGCAGAAAAGGAGCGATTGGAAGCAGTTTCCGCTAGGGAAAATGAACAGTCAGCACTTAAAGTGGCACAAGAGGAACGCTTGCTTGCGATTAGTGCCCAAAAGGACGCAGAAGTGCAGCGCGGCAACGCGCTAGAGTCGTTGAATGCGGCTAAGATAGCAGAGAAAGAAGCCTCTGACGCAAAAGATGTAGCCTTGAAAAATGCAAAATTGGCCAATGATGCGACAATTGAAGCAAAAATCAATTTTGAGAAAAGTGAAAAGCTTAGGAACCAGCAAGAAGCTAGAGCCACTGCTCTAGAAGCTCTGGGCTATTTTGCCAACCGGGATTTTGCGAGAGCCATTGATATGGTGAAAGGTGCCTACCAAAAAAATCTGAGTAATGGAGGCTTCCCCTTGCAATCGGATATTTTTAATGCTTTGCTAAATGGTCTGAATTCTTCCAAAGTCGCAGCTATGGACATGGATTTGGAATTTCCAGCCAAGCTGTTGGCCTTGTCAAAGAATAAAGATAGGTTGGCTGTGTATACCATTAATGGGGAGCTTAGGTTGTATGCTACTCAGCCAACCCTAACAGAAAATGCGGTTATCAAAACGGGATACATTAAATCTTTCGAATTTTTGAGTGACACCCAAATCATCGGAACAGATATTAAGGGTGCACTATTTTTGATTGATTTGACTACGGCCACAATCAGTGACTTGGCAACTAAATTACCGGTAAGCCAGATCAAGGGATTCTTTAAAGCGTTTGGATCAGCCAATATTTGGGTTGCTAAGCAAGCTGATGGCAGCACTGGCTTTTACCAGTATGAAGAAGCAAAAGGTTTTATATCCTTGAAAGACGACAAATCCAAGTTGGCTGGGACTGAACTCAATAAGCCTGTTTTTTGGGCAGAAGGCAATGATTTTTACAGGGTCAGTCTCGCTACAGGGAATCCCGAATTGGTAGTGAAAGCATCAAGTCCCATTCACAGTGCCGCCTGGTCCACAACCCATTCAAGATGGATGTTGGGACTAGAAAACGGAAATATTTGGAGTGTGGACCCTACCAAACAAAAGACTTCAGAGTCTTTCACTATCCACAGCTCGAAAGTAAGCCAATTGGTAACGATGCCTTATGCACACGGAACTGAATTGATGTTGAGTACCGGATTCGATGGGGGGTTGATTTTCTTTGTTTTTGACAAAGATATCCCGCTGTCTGCTAGCGCGTCTTCCAGAGTTAAGTTTCAAGGCCACCGAAGCTGGATCACTGGATTTACTATCGATGAAAAAAAGAAAATAGCCTATTCCATAAGCAATGACCGAACAATTAAGGTCTGGCCATTGGAAATTAATGAATTGCTTCAAAAATAATTGCAGAACCTACAAGGAACTTATACCCTATGAAAAATACCCTCAGTGTCCTCTTTCTACTCTTTTTGATGGTATGCAGCGCTCCTGCTTTTGCTCAAAACGGAACATGCAATGTCAATACCATAGAAATTAGTACAGATAGCTATGAAATCGGTGATTTTGCTAGCGTAAAAAGAAACCTCGAACTCTGCGTGCAAAACCAAAGTTTTGGTAACGCTACGGAACTCAATAAGGCAAGAGAATTACTTGCACTAACAGCCATCGTAGAGGATGATTTGGACAAAGCTAAAGCGTACATCGAACAAATCATCAGCTCAAACAGCAACTTTCTTTCTAGTTACCGAAACATTGTTTTCGATGATATTCTTGCTGAAGTGAAACGAGAGAATGTTGGGGTTACAGTCAGTTCGGTTTCCAAAAAAGCAGAAGATCTCAATACTGCACCAGCGACAGTAAAGCTGGTTACACAGGAGGAAATCATGGATAGGGGATACAAAGATTTGGTGGATGTGCTTAGTGATCTTCCAGGATTTGATATCAGTAAAACCTTTTCGGGTGCCGGTTCCAATATTTATCAGATGGGTTTCCGTCAAGAAAATACGGAACGAACCCTATTTATGGTGGATGGAGTTGAAGAAAATGATTTGTGGCTCAACTGGGCCTATATTTCTCGGCAATATCCTTTAGCAAATATCAAGGCAGTCGAAGTGTTGTATGGTCCTTCTTCTACCATGTACGGTCCTCGTGCATTTATTGGGGCGATCAACGTGATCACCTATTCTCCACGAGAGATCCCTGAAGATCATTTGTTGAAGGGAAAGCCTAAAAGCGCAAAACCAAAGAGCTTCTATGCTTATGGCAATGCACAGGCAGGGAACTTGAATACTTATTCTTCTGACTTGGTTATGGGTTTGCGTGGCAGTGCTGCTGCCTTTCAAGTTACTGGTAGAGTTTACCGTTCGGACGAGCATGACATGTCTTCTGCTGAATTTTTCGATTATGCTCCTGATGATATCAATAGCCTGATTTACACAAAAATGAATATGTCAGGCAAAGCGGGTTCTTATTCCTTTGAGGACTATTTGAAGAAGTTTAACCTTCCAGCGACCCATCCGTACTACACGGTCAACAAGAATGCTACAACAGGGCTAATCACAAGCATGAACCTGACGACAGCAGGAATAAATCAAGCGAGAAAGCTAGATAGCATTGCTTATACAAGTAAGGTAAATGGTGCACCAATCGGTTTTTCGAATCATACGGACGATTATTTCTTTAGTGCCAAATTGATGGTGGACAACTTTTTGTTCGGTGTTAGGCATTGGAAGCGTACCGAAGGATTTGGTTTGTATCAGGACATTGATGCTGCAGGCTCCAGAAATGGTTCCAATTGGTCTCCTGAAAACACTACGGTGTATGCGCAATACGATCGCCAATTGACTGAAAAATTTAGTATATCTAACCTTTCCAACTTTGCCTTACATCGTCTTGGTAAAGAAACCAATCGTGTCAACTTTGTGGCTTTTGGAGACCCTAGAGCTAATTTGCACTTCGCACATTTACTGAATCCTGATAAGTTGATAGCTGGTAGAACCTTGGCTACAAAGAACAATACATTTGGAACAGAAATCATAGATTACTCAAGTTATTCCATGTTTAAACATGGATGGAAAAATAGGTATTACTATTACGAAGCGCAGCAGTTTAGAAACGAAAGCCGCTTATTCTATGATGGCGAAAGACTTAATTTTTCTACGGGTATTGACTTCAGAAGTACCTTAACGCAAGGTGATTATTTGATTTACAACGATTACGACACCAACTATCCGAGTGTAGAAGCCTTTAAAGCAAAACAAGATACGATTTCACTGGCTAGAGAATTAGGAATAGTTCCGAACCAGGAAAGAGGAAGTAACATGTTTCCCATTATTGACGTTGGAGCGTTTATTCAAGCGAGCTACACCATTGGAGAAAAATTATTCTTAAGTGGTGGTTACCGTGTGGATTACAACCGAATTCGAAGAACTGGTGGTTTCGGATTTGCGAATAGCCCCCGATTGTCTGTTATTTATAACTCCGAGTACGCCACCTTTAAACTCAACTATTCCAAAGGTCTTCAAAATGTATCCCAGTTGACCCGATACTCCACTGGAGCAGGTAGAACCCCTAATCCAAAACTACAGCCTGAATCCATTGACTTTCTTAATCTCGAGTACTTGGGCCATATAGGAAATAGAGGTTTGGGATGGGATGTCAATGCCTTTGGGTATCTCATTGAAAATGCAGTGGCTTCTTCCACGAGAAATGGGATAAGGCAAAACATCAACATTGGAAAATACCGGACCCTAGGTTTAATGTCAGGGTTTTATTACAAACCTAAATCTAGGGACTGGAACATTCAGGCCAATCACACCTACTTTTTCCCTCAACTGACAGAAGCTGCAGCAGATGCTGGAATCGAAGTACCCGTGCGCTTAGGAGATATTGCAAGTCACCGAGTCAACTTATCTCTAACCAAGCAAACCCACATGGGGATTTTTAGTAATGTTCTGAATTTGCGTGCTAATTATGTTAGCGAGCGACCAATAGGTAAAAATACTACCTCATCCAAAAATATTGGCTTAGATGGTAAAGGCAGCCCTATCCCTGAGTACCTCATTCTTCATGGAAATATAGGATTTAAATTAAAAGCGCTTCCAATTCTTCGTTTGGATGTAAGTGTGGAAAATATTTTAAATAAGAATCTTCTGGACGGTGGTAACCCTGAATACTATCATCCAGGCCCAAGAGAAGCTTCTGGGACATTTAATATGCCAGGTGGAGTATTAGGAGGAACTTACGGAGATTTAAGTCAGCCATACATTCCACAAAGACCACGTTTCTTCTTGGTTCGGTTGACTTATTCCCTATAACCGCTAATGGCAAAGTCTAAAAGTTCCTATTTTCTTTATGGGATGATCTTGCTATCCCTGGCGCTTGGGATATTCCTGTCGTATCTTTTACTTTTTGCCAATGCACTTTTCATTAGCGAAATCGGCACATCCCAGCTACCCATGGCCTACCTGATTTCAGGAATAGGGGGGTTGTTTATCACGTGGTTGTTCAATAAATATGAAAAGAAATGGGGTTTTTCTAAAGCCGCAACCTTTTTCAGTGTAATCATCGCGGTGCTGATATTTCTCATTTGGTATGCGTATGTACAAAATTTTTACGCCTACTATGTGGTGTTTTTTTCCTATGCGATGTATTGGATTTCTGCCAATTTCACCGGCCTGGTTTTCTGGAAAATCCCAAGCAATATTTTTAATCTAGATGAAAATAAAAAATACAACGGAATCATCAGCTCAGGGGAAGGGATCTCTGCGATCATTTCTTATTTGTCAGTGCCTCTTTTGCTTTCTCTAGATTTCTTCACGCGAGATAAATTCTTGCTTATTTCCTTTTTTGGAATTTTATCCTTCTCTGGAATTACCTTTCTGCTAAGCAGAGGAATTGTAGCTAAGGTTGCCCCTGAAAAAATAAGCGAAACCAAGGATTCAGGATCGAGCGATCAGAAAAAGCTTACCAAGGAACCGTATTTTAAACTCATTTTCTTGTCCGTACTATTGGCGGTGGTCATCCAATTGGTGATTGATTTTTGTTTGATGGAAGTTTCTGCCAACCAAATGTCTGATCCACTCGAACTGGCAAAATACTTCTCTTTCATATTTGGAGGAATGCGGGTGATTGAATTGCTTCTCAAATCCTTCGTATCCAAGTTTCTGATCAAAGAATATGGTGTATTTATCAGTTTAACGACCATGATTTTCGCATTAGGTTTTACCACTATTATAGGCATTTCCTCCTATTTGACAGGTTACCTAGGCTTGATTCTTATCGTAGCTTCGCTTGGTAAGGTCTTTGAACGATCCTTTTACCGTTCATTACATGCACCAACGATTAACCTACTGTACCAGGCTTATCCAGCAGCCAAGCGCTCTCTTACCCAGAATTATGCGGATGGTTTTGGAAAAACCGTAGGACAATTGGTAGCGGCGCTATTGATTCTAGGGATTGGATCCATTGAAGATTTTGAAATTAAGGTTCTATTTACGCTGCTACTCGTATTAGTTGTTCTAATCGTTTGGTTAATTGTTTCCAAAAAATTGATTGTCTTTTACCGATTGGAACTATCCAATATCCTTAAATCACTGAATGCCTCTGTTAAAACCACACCCAATTCCGCTGTAGGTGATCTTCAGGACGGTACTAACCAAGCAGCTCAACCCTCTTCTATGGTTGATTCCGTTTTGGTTATCCAGCAGAAAACCAATCAACTTTTTGCGCTTGAAAAGGCTTATTCTTCAGGAGATTTTAATTTGACTGCACAGCTGACCCAAGAAGATTCCAACGCTTTGGCAATGCTTGCAGAAGGCATTGTTTCGGATCTCCAGTCGCTCAACAGTACACAACTTAGCAAGTACCATGAGCAGCTTGTTGCATTGAATGAAGGGAATGAGAAACCAAGCAAACTGCTTGAATTACTGAATCTTTTGGTTCATTCGACCAGTATTCAAAAGAATGTTCACATTAATTTTTATAGTTCCTTGAAAAAATTGAGACGGGTGGATTTTCTTTATTCTTCTGTGATTCAACACATGGTAAAGATGCAAGTACAAGATCTCGGGAATCAGGATTATTACATGCTATTGGAGGAAAGAATTCAGAAGTATACCTACTTATTGATTTGTCATAGAGATCTAGGAAAAACGTATCCTGTATTGGATAAGTTGCTCTTGTCTGAGACAAAAACAGCAATGAATGACATTCTGTATTGCTTGTCCTTTAAACATGATCCAGTCACTTTAAATCAGATTGTGACGATGATCAACCAAGGGGATAAATCTGAAGAATTGATTTCTTTGGAATTGTTAGAGCTAATTCTAGAGGAACAAGAGAAGAAATGGATTTTGCCTATTTTTAAAGAAAGTAATCCAGACAAAATTCTCAGAAAACTAGAACGTGATTTTCCTCAAGTAGTGCTCGGCAACGAGAAAAGATTGCTGTCGATACTAAGTTCCTTTAAACTTGATATTCCTAAAATCATCATATCACAAGCTTTACTTGATCTGTTGCGTGATTTTCCTTCCATGTCCAACAAGGCCCTATTTAATAGTATTCAAAAAAGTGATCCAAGACTTTCTCAACTCTTCCACAGGTTCGAAGGTGAAAGAAAAGTTGGTAATTCTACTGCTGTACTAGAGGCAGATTCTGCTTTGATCCAAGTGCAAGAAAATGAGTTTTCTACCCTCCATTATAGGTATTGGTTCAATAAATCTGAAGTAAATGAGGAGGGGAATTCAGACCAAAAAGGACTTTATTCAGTTTATAAGACTCTTTTTCCAGTAGTTTTTCCTCTGGAGAAATTGAATTAATAGGTAAGAATAGATTTTAATTCTTCCAGCAAAAATAAAAAAAGCCTAGAATTTTCTAGGCTTTTTTCTTTTGCAGAGAGTGGGGGATTCGAACCCCCGGTACAGTATAACCCGTACGACAGTTTAGCAAACTGTTGGTTTCAGCCACTCACCCAACTCTCTAATCCGTGTTGGCTTTTGGAGAACACAAGTGTCTCGGACCAAGATGTAACAAATATACGCCAATAGAAAAGATTTTCGCAAGGGCAATTGTATAAACAACTGTCGCAATCAACAAAAACCAAGTAATTCATTGACAATCAAATCATATACTTTGCCTTAATTCTGGATTAGACAGTGCTCAACTCCTTAGAAGGAAGGGTTTGCTCTTTAGTTGAATTGAATCAAATTAAGGTTTTAAAACCTTTAGCCCTATAGCCTCAATTCCTTCAAGTTCTGCTTGACGCATGTATTGAAGGAAAATTACTTCGGAAGCCTTCATAGGGATAGCAAAGGGTAGGGTATCGTAGGTGGTGAAGGTGTTCCCAAATCCCTGCCCAATTGGCTTGCCAGTTTGTCGATCAAATACGGGTACATTCACCAGACTATCCATCAAAACCAATGCGCTTGAATCTCGGATAATCAATTTGAGGTAGCAATTGGAAAAGGGGTAGTCCTCTGTATACCGTACCCCAACAACTGCCTTTCCTCTAACTGAATCTAGGCTTGAAAGATCAAAGTAGATGGAGTCCGACTCTTGCCATCTTTCGGAATCAAAGGAATGGTATTCCTCATACATCCGATCTTTTCCGCATGAAAACAGCAATAAAACAAATCCAAGAAGTGATGCTTGGTAGATTTTAGTCATTTCCTGTCGTACCACTTGGTCCTTGATTGATTCTTGGTGGAAACCGTTTTGGGGTTTCTGATGGGGAACTGGTAGGCTTAGGTGCAGGTGATTCTCCTTTCGATACTGGAGCATCTGTAGGACCAGCATTGAAATTAGGCCGAGGCCTTTTTTTATGCTTTTTACGTTTGTCTCCTTCTCTAGGAGAAGAGCTGCCGTCTGCTGGCCTATTTTGAGAGGTAGGAGCTTGTTTGGGTTCTGCTGATTTGGCACCTTGAGGCTCTGCCTTTGGAGTTTCCTGATTTTGATTTACCCGCATCCCATTCCCTTCTGTAGGCCGCTTCTTTTTCTTTTTCTTCTTCTTCGAAAATTTCTTGTCCAGCAATTCCAACTCACGGGTAGATTGTGCTGCAAGGTCTTCCGCCTCGGTTGATTGATCTATCTTAAGATTGAAAACCTTCACACCTTTTTCATTCAAGGCTTGTATTTCGCGCACGCGATCACAAGTGATGCTGATCCAGTCGTTGTCATGGTTGTAATTGAACCACATCAACTTTCTGAAAATGTCGGTCTTTTGCAATTTGGCAGGACCCTGTTCCGTTAGGAGTGGCTTTTCTACCTGAGGGATATCCTTGATGGCATCCATGTAGGTGTCTAGCTCGTAATTGAGACAGCATTTCAATCGCCCACATTGGCCGCTCAACTTTCCAGGATTGAGCGATAGGTTTTGGTAGCGCGCTGCAGAGGTAGTAACATTTTTAAAATCTACCAGCCAGGTGGAGCAACACAATTCTCTGCCGCAAACACCAATTCCACCCAATCGCCCAGCTTCCTGGCGGAGGCTTATTTGACGCATTTCCACACGTACTTTAAACTCACCAGCTAGCGATTTAATCAATTCTCTGAAGTCAATTCGGTCTTCTGCTGAATAGTAAAAGGTAGCCTTGGAGTTGTCAGCCTGGAATTCTACATCAGACATTTTCATGTTTAGCCCATACTCATCGACAATTTGTTTGCAACGGTACAGGGTTGGGACTTCTTTTGCCTTGGCTTCCTCCCATTTCTCCAAATCCTTCTGCGTGGCTACCCGGTAGATGCGAGTGATGTTGTCGTCATTTCTCACTTTGCGCTTTTGCATTTGGAGACGTACCAACTCACCTTGTAGGGAAACATGGCCGATATGATGGCCGCTTGGCACGTCCACTACTACTGGGTCCCCGGTATTCAAGGACAGGAAATCTACATTTCTGAAGTACTCTTTTCTTCCTCCTTTAAACTTGACTTCTACAATATCAAACTGATCCAACTGGGGGATACCCATTTGGGTGAGCCAATCAAAAGAATTCATTTTATTGCAATCACTCGTGCCGCAGGTGCCATTGTTTTGGCATCCTCCAGTACCTCCTGAGGAGGTGGAGCATGAACTACATCCAGACATATCTATTTTTTACAGGGCTCAGGCCTCTAAATTCAATTAATTAATTTTCAATCTTAAAATATCCTGGCCTATATCTCTTCGATAATAGGCTTTTTGCCAAGATACCTGTTTTATGGTGCCATACGCTGATGCGAGCGCATCTTCCAAATTGGCCCCTATTCCTGTGATAGCGAGTACTCTTCCACCTAAATTAACCAGCGATCCTGATTCATTCCGCGCAGTGCCGGCATGAAAAAGGACCGTTCCGTCGGTTGATTCAGGCAAGGAAATGGCAAACCCTTTTTCATAGCCCTCAGGATATCCACCGCTCACCATCACTACAGTAGCGCAGGTTTTTGGAGATACTTGAAGCGTATAATCAACCAACGTACCCTTTGCTATGGCTAAAAGCAAATCTACAAAATCACTTTCAATCCGCGGAAGAACCGCCTCAGTTTCCGGATCACCCATACGCACATTGTACTCAATCACATAGGGCTCACCATTGGTATTCATCAATCCTATAAACAAAAACCCTTTGAAAGGAATTCCCTCTTTTGCCAAACCTTGAATGCTGGGTTTTACGATGCGCTCTTCCACTTTATTCAAGAAAGCAACATCTGCAAAAGGAACAGGGCTTATTGCTCCCATACCGCCTGTATTGAGTCCTGTATCTCCTTCACCGATTCGCTTGTAATCTTTCGCTTCAGGCAAAATTTTATAGTTCAATCCATCAGTGGCCACAAAAACTGAAAGTTCAATTCCGGTAAGAAATTCTTCCACCACAACTTTCGAAGAGGCATCTCCAAATTTTGCATCCACAAGCATTTCTTTTAGGGAGTTTTTTGCTTCTTCCAAACTTTCGCAAATCAATACCCCTTTGCCAGCAGCTAATCCATCTGCTTTCAAGACGATAGGCAAAGATTGCTGCTCCAAGTAAGCAATCCCTTCAGCCAATTGATGGGCATGAAAAGTGGCGTAAGCAGCAGTAGGCACCCCATTGCGAAGCATAAACTGTTTGGAAAAATCTTTACTTCCTTCAAGGGTAGCTCCAAGTTGCGAAGGGCCCACAATTGGAAGATGCTCCATCCCTTGTTGTGCATGTAGGTAATCTACCAAACCCTTGACTAAGGGTTCCTCTGGGCCGATGACTAATAGGTCAATGGCATTTGATTTGACAAACTCATGGATGCCGACAAAATCCGTCACTCCAAGAGGGACATTGATGGCGATTTCGGCTGTTCCTGGATTGCCAGGGGCCACAAAAAGTTGGCTGCAGTGAGGGCTTTGGGATATCTTCCATGCAAATGCATGCTCTCTTCCTCCGCTCCCCAATAAAAGAATATTCATGGACTCGTTTTATTTTAATTGGCGTGTTCTGAGATAAACTTGATTCGGTATACACGAAGTTCCTCCTCCGTAAAATCTTCCCCTTCCAGTTCATCTAAGGCGGCCTTGATGTGGTCAGTTTCCGCACTCATGAAGTAGTCCAAAAGAATGTCTTCCCGGTCCTCATCCATGATTCGGTAAATGTAGTAGTCAATATTTAGTTTGGTTCCACTGTAGGTAATCTGTTCAATTTCCTGCAGCAGTTCCATCAAGGAGAGGTTGAGGTTTTGAGCAATTTCTTCCAAATTAATTTTACGATCAATTTGCTGGATGATCGAAATTTTAACCTTAGATCGCGTGCCTGAGGTCTTGATTACCACCTCTGAAGCTGTTTCTATTTCATTTTCAGCGACATAGTTCTGTATGACTTGCAGAAATGAATTTCCAAACTTTTCTACCTTTCCCATTCCTACCCCGTTAATCTGGGAGAGTTCTTCCTTTGTGGTAGGATAAACTGTCGCCATCTCCTCGAGGGAGGGGTCTTGGAAAATCACGTAGGGGGGAAGGTCCTTCGATTTAGCGACGCGCTTCCGTTCCACTTTTAACAGCTCAAATAATTTTTCGTCGTATGCTTGAGCAGATTGCTGTAGCTCTTCTTCTACTTCGTGCTGTCCTAGCTTCTCGAAGTCTTGATCTTTGTACAGCTCGATGAGGAAAGGGTCTTCCAAAAAGCGCTCTCCTTTTGGTGTTAATTTTAGAAGTCCGTAATTCTCAATGTCCTTTTCTAGAAGGTTAGCGATCATTCCCTGACGGATGACAGAGGTCCAATGCTTCTCATTTTCCTCCCTGCCTTTTCCGAATACAGGTAGCGTATCGTGCTGATAACTGATGATGTAGTCGTCTTTTTCTCCTGTAATCACCTTCACCAAGTGCTCTATACCAAAACGCTCTTGAGTTTGCTTCACTGCCTCTAAAGCAATGCTTAGCGCATGAACTCCATCAAATGTTTCACGATCTCGTTTGCAGTTGTCACAAAAGCCACAATCCTTTTCGAGGATTTCTCCAAAATAGTTCAGGATAAACTTTCGCCTACAGACACTGGTCTCTGAGTAGGCAGACATTTCCTGCAGGAGGATTTTGGCATTCTCCCGTTCAGTCACCGCTTTATCCTTGTTGAACTTCTCCAACTTGATGATGTCTTCGTAACGGTAAAACATCAGGCAATGCCCTTCCAAGCCATCTCTTCCTGCTCTGCCCGTTTCTTGGTAATAGCCCTCAAGTGACTTGGGTACATCGTAATGAATGACATACCGCACATCTGGTTTGTCAATTCCCATCCCAAATGCAATGGTTGCCACAATGACATCCAACTCTTCGTTTAGAAAATCGTCTTGGGTTTTTATTCGAACTGCTGAATCCAATCCAGCATGGTACGGTGCAGCATTGATTTGATTGACTTTGAGTAGCTCTGCAATCTCTTCTACTTTTTTTCTACTCAAGCAATAGATAATGCCTGACTTTCCTTTGTGTTGTTTGATGAATTTGATGAGTGACTTCTTCGAATCATTTTTCACCTTCGGCCGCACCTCGTAATACAAGTTGGTTCGGTTAAAGGAAGACTTGAATAAATCGGCTTCTTCCATCTGCAAGTTGCGCTGTATGTCCTGCTGCACCTTGGGTGTGGCGGTAGCAGTCAATGCGATGATGGGTAGGTGCGGAGCAATTTGGGCGACAATGGATTTGATCCTGCGGTATTCAGGGCGAAAATCATGCCCCCATTCTGAGATACAATGCGCCTCATCGATTGCTACAAAACTCAAATGCGCTTCCTTCAAAAATGCAATGTTCTCCTCCTTGGTTAAGGATTCTGGCGCCACGTAGAGCAACTTGGTTTTCTTTTTCAAAACCTCATTCTTTACCTTGGTGGCCTCAGATTTGGTGAGGGTAGAGTTTAAAAAGTGGGCATTGATCCCAATCGCATTCAACTGATCTACTTGATTTTTCATCAAGGCAATCAATGGGGAAATGACGATGGCAGTCCCTTCACTTACCACCGCAGGCAATTGATAGCATAATGATTTTCCTGCCCCAGTGGGCATAATCACAAAAGTGTTCCGCTGGTTGAGTAGGTTGTCAACTATTAGTTCCTGATTTCCTCGGAACTGACTAAATCCAAAGATTTGTTTGAGTTCTAACTTTACTTTTTCTTCCACTCGAAGAAAGGGCTTTGAGGGTGATGTCTACCTGGGCAACAGATTGAACGATTACTTTTATACCTTTGTACAAAACTAGTGATTAACGCAGGTAAAATTGAAGTTAACAAAAAATATTAGAAACACCGCCGTTCGGGTTCTTTTAAATGAATCTGAAGCTATTGCTAAGCTTTCAACGCTTTTGAATGCCGATTTTGAAAACTGTGTAAATCACCTCCTTGAATCTAAGGGGCGCTTGGTGATCACAGGAGTAGGAAAGAGTGCATGGATAGCGAATAAGTTGGTGGCTACACTCAATTCTACCGGTACTCCTTCACTATTTATGCATGCCGCCGATGCCATTCATGGTGACCTTGGCATGGTACAGCAGGACGACACGGTGCTCTTTATCTCCAAATCCGGAAATACTACAGAAATCAAAGTGCTTTTGCCCCTCGTTAAGCAATTGGGAGTGAAGATTGTAGCCTTGGTTTCCAATACCCAATCCTATCTGGCCGAACAAGCGCACTTTGTGCTCAATGCGACTATTGCCGAAGAGGCTTGTCCACACAACCTGACTCCTACTACCAGTACGACTGCACACTTGGCGCTAGGCGATGCCTTGGCGATCTGCCTCTTGGAAGCTAGAGGATTTACCTCCTCAGATTTTGCACGCTACCATCCTGGAGGATCTCTCGGGAAGCAGCTTTATCTGAAAGTAGGAGACCTGCTCCCCAACAATCAATTGCCGACGGTAAAGGAAGATGCAAGCGTTGCAGCAGTTATTGTAGAGATCTCAAGCAAGCGATTGGGAGCAACTGCAGTGCTGAATGACGCCGGAGACCTTAAAGGAATCATTACGGATGGGGATTTGCGTCGAATGCTGCAAAAAACGCTTGCCATTCAGGAACTGCAGGCAAAGGATATCATGACAGTAAACCCCAAATCAATCGGGGCGGAAGACTATGCAACAGCAGCATTTGCCTTGATGAAAAAGCACAACATCACACAATTGGTTGTCCTAGATGGCGAGAAAATCGCTGGATTTGTGCATATTCATGACTTAATGAAAGAAGGTATTGTTTAAGTTTCCATGAAGGATCAACCTTACATCGTAATCATGGCCGGAGGGGTTGGTTCCCGATTTTGGCCCTACAGCAAAAGCAATAAGCCTAAGCAATTTTTAGATGTCTTGGGTACGGGGAGAACCCTGCTGCAAATGACTTTTGATCGGTTCAGAGAAATAGCGCCTGCAGAACAGTTTTATGTGGTGACCAATCAAGCGCATGCAAGCTTAGTTAGCGATCAGCTTCCAGAGCTTCTTGATCACCAAATCTTGGCAGAACCACTTCGAAAAAATACCGCCGCCTGCTTGGCTTTTGCGGCTTATAAAATTTCAAATTTGGATCCGAATGCGACCATGGTTGTGGCCCCCGCGGATCACCTCATCTTGCAAGAAGGTCGATTTCTTCAAACTTTGGTCACTTCCATCGCTGCTGCCCAAGTTCAAAATAGGCTGCTGACTATTGGAATCAAGCCCAATCGACCAGAAACCGGTTATGGCTACATTCAATACCTTCAAAATGAAGAAGATAAGGAGATATTGAAGGTAAAAACCTTTACCGAAAAGCCCAATGCCAAACTAGCCACTACCTTTCTTGAAAGTGGAGACTTCGTTTGGAATTCAGGCATATTTGTTTGGAAAGTGGATAGTTTGATTCATGCCTTTCGGAAATACATGCCTGACCTAGCGGATGTATTTGAAGAAGGCAAATCTCAGTTTGGCACAAGTACCGAGGCAGGTTTTATTGCCTCAGCATACACGACTTTAAAAAATATTTCCATTGACTACGGCATCATGGAAAAATCAGACCAGGTATATGTAGTTCTTGGTGATTTTGGCTGGTCTGACATTGGTTCCTGGCAAAGTCTACACGAGCTTCGAGATAAGGACGACCAAAATAATGTTGTGGAAGCGAATGCGCTGCTCTATGAAACTGAAAATTGTTTCATAAAAACAGATAGCGATAAGCTCGTGGTTGTTCAAGGATTGGATCACTACCTAATCAATGAATCTGATAATGTCCTGCTGATTTGTAAACTGGATTCCGAAAATAAGTTTCGGGATTTTGTAGCTCAGGCGAAGAAAAAAGGAGAGGATTTCATTTGAAATCCTCTTTTTTTATTTTTTGCGTTGGCGTATGGCCTCGTATATCGCTACTCCCGCAGATACGGACACATTCAAACTTTCGATGCTACCTGCCAATGGGATTTTGACCCGGTCATCTACCATCCCCATGATTTCTTGGGAGATACCGTCTTCCTCGGATCCCATGATGAGCGCAACGGGAGAAGCAAAGTCTCCGTCATACATCAGTTTCTCTGTTTTCTCCGTGATCGCAATGAGTGATAAACCCATTTTCTGCAAATCTCTGCAGGTGTAAAATAAATTCTTGACACGTGCTACAGGAATGAAATTCAAGGCTCCTGCCGAGGTCTTTACGGCATCGGAATTGATCTGAGCACTTCCTTTTTCAGGAATTACGATCGCATCTACGCCAGCACATTCTGCGGTACGGGCAATTGCTCCAAAATTTCGCACATCTGTCAAATGATCCAATACCAAGATTAGGGGTGCCTTACCTACAGCATAGCACTGGTCGATGACGTTATCCAGGGATGCATAGGCAATGGTGGACATTTGCGCTATCACACCTTGATGATTTTTACGCGTGATCCGGTTCAGCTTGGCATCAGGAACGCGTACCACTGGAATATGCTCAGCCTTGCAAAGCTGAAGTAATTCCTTGATGAGGTCGTTGTTGAGTTCTTTTTGAACGAGTACTTTGTCAATTTCTTTGCCGGCATGGATGGATTCCATCACTGCTCGGGTTCCAAAAATAAAATCTTTGTCGAAGGCTCCTTTATCGATTAGAAAGCCATCCTTCCGCTTCTCCATTGTGAAATGTTTTTGAACCAAATCGGCTGATAAGCTCTCGATCGGTTCAGGGTATAGAAATGTGGGCTAAGAATAGTTTTAACCCGCGTAAAGGTAAACCTAATTTTGGAAGTGTCGTCTATGCCCGCGTAGGACCAAACTTCCCGATCTTCAAAAAAATTAACTTCCTGAGGAGGGCCCATCACGATGTAAACCATACCCCGATCTGTTTTCCATCCTTCCTTGTAGTCTGTAAATAGGATGTTGGCAAACTCGATCATCTTGAAGTAGTTTCGAATCAAGTCCTTTGCTACTTCTTCATTTCGAGTCAAATTAAGCCAATACGCATCCAGAGCCTTCTTTTTATCCTGCGCGAGGAGAAGGGTTTCGTGTTCTTTTTTGGTTGAAATGTAGGTCACCATGTCTACCATCTCGCTCCAATCTTTGACTTTTGGGAATGCCTCATGCACCGTTCGAAGGAGTAAGCCGGTGGAAGCAGTGCTGTCTGTCTGAAAAAAATAATAGCCCTCATCCGTCAGTGTTTTAGGGATATTCGCTAAAAAGTCCCCACGATTTTCCACCGCTACTTCTTTGGGTACCTCGGCAAGTCGGGTTTCCATGGGAGGGAAGGGGACCGCAGATGGGCTTGGATAAAAAAAGGAAAATAAAGAAGGACCTTTGCTGGTCTTGAAGAGAACCGACTGACCTTGTGTCAGGTAGTTTTGATCGAATGGAACTTCATTGGCGTAGAAAACTCCAAAATTAGGTTGATCAAACACAAAAGGCCCCTTCAGATCTAAATGACTGGTGTAGGTATCTTTTTGTCGGTTGTCCACCGCTTCCAAAAATGCAATTGCGGTTCCCTGGGATTGTGGTATTTCTACGGTAGTTTCAAAAAGCCAATGCCGCTCTGTATCTCCTAGCAATTGGGTAGTCCCGAGCTTTATTTTTTTCTCAGCTTGGATTTTTTCTTCGTAGGAAGATAGGAGGGTGTAACTGAGTTGGTAGTTGTCCAAACTGGCATTTTCTTCAATTTTTTCTACTACAAACTGGAGTTTATAGGAAGTGTCAGAAAGCTTGATTGGGATGATTTTTAATCCCAGCCGTGCATAAATCGAATACCGAAGTGACTGGTCCGTGGAGCTCAGTGTTGTTTGTGCAACTGTGGTTTGGGACAGGATAACTAAAAAGCAGAATAAAGGCAGCAGCTTGAAGTACTTTGGATTCATTTGGTTTAGTTCTCAGGTTTTAAAAATTAGCCTTACTTTTGCCAAAATACTAAAATTTCTAATGGCTACCTATACAACGGAAATTGCTTCAGATAAGTTGATCAGTGACAATCCCATTCATCAACGATTACTCAAAGCCTATATTGCTGCCAAACCTTGGATCTCTGGAAATTTGCTTGAAATCGGCTGTGGAGAAGGAAGAGGCGTGGAGGAATTGTTGCCTCACGCAGATCAGTACCTGGGCTTGGATAAAATCGGGGAGGTAATTCAAACTTTGCAACAAAAATATCCTGGAGTAGCCTTTCAGCAGGCAGTTATCCCTCCCTTTGAAGGAATTGCAGAGAATACCTACGATACCATCGTGAGCTTCCAGGTGATCGAACACATCTTCGATGACCGTCTTTTTCTCCAGGAAATCTATCGAATGCTGAAGCCAGGTGGGAAAGCCATTATTTCTACTCCAAACAATACCCACACGCTCTCCCGAAATCCTTGGCATGAGCGCGAATACATCCCACAGCAATTGATTGACTTGGCCAAACCAATTTTTGATCGAATTGAAGCGAAAGGAATAGGGGGAAATGGAAAGGTTTGGGCCTACCACGAAGCCAATCGCAAGTCTGTACAAAAAATCATGCGTTTTGATATCCTAGATCTGCAGCACAAGTTGCCTAATTCAGTATTGAGATGGCCTTATGAATTCTTGAACCGATTCAATCGGAATCGTCTGCACCGGACGCAAGGAGCTTCAGTGGTCGATATTTCTCATGAAGACTACCTGGTGGTGGAAGACCCAAAGGAAGGGCTGGATTTATTTTACATCCTTTGGAAGAAATAATTGGATTATCCGCAATCAAAAAAGGCCAGCAGAACTAAATCTGCTGGCCTTTTTTCGTCTAGCGGGAAGTTATCTTCTACGGATGGTACTCGGCTCCTCACTTTCTTTTCCAATCAGGCTTTCCAACCTCTTTTTCAGTTCGAGGGATTTTTCGGTGTAGCCTTGTTCTTCCAGTAAGGGTATAAAATACTTGATCATCTCGATGGATACCAGCAACTCTCGATCGTATCCCAAGTCATTCTTGGTGTAAAAGGTGATCATGTCGAAATAGCGTTTTGAAATTACATCTATGATTTCCAATGCTTTTTCATCTTCTCCTACTTCAAAAAACAAAGGAACGGATTGGCCACTGCTCAGGTCGTAAGGCACCGCTTTGTCAGGAATCGTTTCCAAACCAAAATTCAAAAGTTTGGCTGCATCTGCTAGCTTGTCCTCTTCAATCAGTGCAAGGGCAATGGAATTCAATGCACTGCGGTGGTTGGAAGTAAATCTGCGGTATTCCTCATCCAAGTACACATTAGCGTCATTCATGCCTCTGAAGGCAAAGTTCTCCATGTAATTCTTCATGGCCAAGTTGGTGTTTACCAATTCTTCTCGAACTGAGTCTGGCTTTCGAATCGGGAGCAGTCGATAGGTCAAGCCTTCCATGACCACATGCTCCTCTAGGTTTAATCCCAAAGTAGACAAGGACGTATTGTTGAAATAGATTGGGCGTTCCCAATTGTTGCTTACAATCAAATCCAGTAACATCAACGTTCCTTTGGTGACGAAATTACCACCCACTTGCAAGTTCATCTGTGGCACAAATAGGTCCTTGAACTGCGGGGGAACAATCTCATCATTTGCTAGGAAGCTGCTATCCACATCCAAAATCAAATTTCGAGAAGGAACCATGTTGATCAAGGTTTTCCCGGAAGTTTTCATTTGAAGCAATTCAGACCCACCGTTGATGAGCTTGAGGTATTCACGTGCAGAAATGGCATCTAGCCCTTCTTTTTCCATCACATAAATGACATCGTTGGTGCCTTTTTGATAGCGTTCTGGAGAAAGCGAGAAAGGCAATGCCTTTGACTCGTTTGCTGGTCGAGTCATCTGATCCACATACCAGTCGGTATCAAAATAACTCAAGACAATCACGCGAACATCCGTACGGAAGTTTTCCACCTCTTGCACATACCAGAGTGGGAAGGTGTCGTTGTCACCGCCAGTAAACAGAATTGCATTCGGAGCACAAGAAGCTAAGAAATTCCGTGCTGCATCCACGGAGAAATACCGGCCTTTCCGGTTGTGGTCATCCCAGTTTTCAGACGCCATCAATCCTGCCACGGGTAGGGTCAATAGGGTGGCTACTATTCCTGCAGTACTTAAGTTTTTGGTGGCTTTATTCAATCCATGCGCAAGGGCGAGGGCACCCAAGCCAATCCAAATGGCAAAGGCATAGAAGCTACCTACATAGATGTAGTCACGCTCTCTAGGCTCAATGGGAGGGGAGTTGAGGTAGAGTACCAACACTACCCCCATCATCAAAAAGAGCATGAGATTTACGTAGAAGTACTTTTGGTCCTTCTTCGCTTGGAAGAAAAATCCCACCAATCCCAAAATCAAGGGGAGCATAAGGTAGTTGTTATGCGCCTTGTTATCTGTGATGTATTCCGGATACTTGTCCGAAAAGGCATCTGCTATTCCTAGCCAATTTGCATCCGAGAAATCACTTTCTCTGCCGGAGAAGTTCCACAGGAAGTAACGCCAATACATGTGTCCCAGCTGGTGGCTAAACATGAAATACAGGTTATCCCCGAATGTAGGTTCCTGTCCTTCCTTCAAACCCAATTTGGCGCGGTAGACCCGCTTGTGGCTCTCCTGGGTGGAGTATATTCGAGGGAGAATTGTAGTTTTTTCAGGATCGTAGGTATTCTTCAAATCGTAGTCTACAATCTCATACGAATTCTTTCCCTTCATGTAGATGGGATCTCCTTCCTCTTGGTCAGTTAAGGTGGCGGTGAAATATTGCCCATGTAGGAGGGGTCTGTAGCCGTATTGCTCACGTTTCAAGTAAGAAACGTAACTGATGATGTCTTTTGGCGCATTCTCATTGATTATCGGATCCTGGTTGGATCGCACCACAATCAAGGCGTAGCTCCCATAGCCAATCAAAATAAAGGTAAGCGAAAGCAAAATGGTGTTGAGAACTGCCAGCTCTCGCTTGATGGAATATCGAAATGCCAAGACAAGGGCACTTACAAAAAGGAGTACAAAAAGTATGATTCCAGATCCAAAGGGTAATCCCATAGAATTGACCATCCAGATTTCCATTGATCCTGCAAGGCTTGGAAGACCAGGAATGATCAAGTTGTTGATAATGATCAAGGCAACTCCACCCAAGAACATCGCGAAAATCGCGCCTTTCAAACTTGGGTTTGGATACTTCTTGAAGTAATAAATTAAGGCAAGAGCAGGAAGAGTCACCAAGTTGAGCAAGTGAACTCCAATGGAAAGACCTACTAGGTAGGCTATAAATACCATCCACCTGTTTTCTTCTTTGGGATCTTTGATCACATCCCACTTCAAAAACGCCCAAATCACAATGGCGGTGAAGAAAGAAGACATGGCGTATACTTCAGCCTCTACAGCAGAAAACCAGAAGCTATCTGAGAAGGTGTACACCAAGGCTCCTACCATACCAGCGCCCATCAAGGAGATGGTTTGTCCCTTTGTTTCTTCTCCTTCTACTACCGAAAAGAGGCGCTTGCCCATCAAGGTGATGGACCAAAAAAGGAAAAGGATGGTGAATCCAGCGAAGAGTGCACTGCCAATATTCATCCAATAGGCCACCTGAAGTGGGTCTCCCATAGCAAGGAATCCAAACATGCGGTAGACCAACAACATGAAGGGAGCACCAGGAGGATGGGGAACTTGGAGTTTGTAGGAAACGGCGATAAATTCCCCTGGATCCCAAAAACTGGCTGTTTGCTCGACAGTAAGGATGTATACGAGCGTGGAGATGGCAAAAATAAGCCAACCGCTGAGGTTGTTGATTTGCTTGTAAGTGAGCATTAATTCGGTCAATTAGAGCTACGAAACTATGAAATTTTAGACCAACTCGGGAATTTTTGAAATTTTTAACCTTTCTAAATGAAGCCTGAGTAGTCATGTGATAAAGATTACCGTTTAAAGGATAGAACGCGTTGTAATTTTGTGAGGTAATTTGAAAACTAAACCAACATGCTACCTAAAGCCAAAACATTTCAAGAGCTAATCGACGGGGATACCCCGGTATTGGTAGATTTCTTTGCAGAATGGTGTGGTCCATGCAAAATGATGCAGCCTATTTTGGAGGATACCTCCAAGCAACTTGGAGGAAAAGTTAAAATCATAAAAGTAGACATAGACCGTAACCCACTCGCTGCGAGTAAATTTCAAGTGAGAGGAGTGCCGACCCTGCTGCTTTTCCAAAAAGGGCAGGTGCTGTGGAGGCAATCCGGCGTAGTACCTACTCATCAACTGATTCAGCACATCCAAACTAGTCTTTTAGCAAAAGCCTAAGCTCGTGTGACAAAAGTCATTCAGCATAAGTAGTGCAACAATTAATTTTACCGCATTCCAATTGAAATTTTTATAAAATCAGCATATGAAAATCGAACAAATCTATACCGGATGTTTGGCACAGGGGGCCTACTACATTGAGTCAGCAGGAGAGGTTGCAATCATCGATCCGCTCAGAGAGGTACAGCCTTACATTGAAAAAGCAGCAAGACGAAATGCCAAAATCAAGTATGTGTTTGAAACTCATTTTCATGCTGACTTCGTTTCTGGACACATGGACCTTGCCGCTAAGACAGGAGCTCAAATCGTATATGGCCCTACAGGCATGAAAATGGGTTTTGAGTCCATCATTGCGGTCGACAATCAGGTATTTACTTTGGGAAAGATAAAAATCAAGGTTCTTCATACTCCAGGTCATACGACGGAGTCTGTTTGTTACTTATTGATGAATGAAGAAGGAAAAGAGGAAGCAATTTTTACAGGCGACACGCTGTTCATTGGAGATGTAGGTCGTCCTGATCTTGCGCAGAAGGTGGTAAAAGACCTCACTCAGGAGAAATTGGCAGGCTACCTTTACGATTCCTTGAGAAACAAACTATTGCCTCTTTCAGATGACTTGATTGTTTATCCAGCTCATGGAGCAGGTTCTGCATGTGGTAAAAACATGAGTAAGGAAACCTCCGATACTTTGGGTAATCAAAAGAAAACCAATTACGCTTTACAGCCCATGACCAAGGAAGCGTTTATCAAAGAAGTATTGCATGGCCTGACACCTCCTCCCGCCTATTTTCCACAAAATGTGATGATGAATATCGAAGGATATGATAGCATCGATGAGGTATTGGAAAGAGGGGTGAGACCTTTGAGTCCAGCTGAATTTGAGGCTGCAGCCAACGAAACCTCTGCCTTGATTTTGGATACTCGTGATGCGCAGTCATTTGCGAAGGGCTTTGTTCCAAATTCCATCAATATTGGAATTGACGGAAGCTTTGCAGTTTGGGTAGGAGCGATGATTCCTGATTTGAAGCAAGAGATTTTGGTGGTTGCTGAAGAGGGAAGAGAAGAAGAAGTCATTACTCGATTGGCGCGAGTGGGCTACGATTATTCCATAGGATACTTGGCCGGTGGATTTGCTGCTTGGAAAAATGACAGCAGAGAAGTAGACGCGATCACTTCAATTACGGTTGATGAGTTGGAAAGGATCAAAGAAGGAGATCCAAACATCGAGATTTTGGATGTACGCAAGAATTCAGAGTACCTATCAGAGCATGTGGTTGAGGCAGAAAATGCGCCGCTAGACTACATCAATGATAGCATGCTGAAGGTGGATAAAAACAAAACCTACTATGTGCATTGCGCGGGTGGGTACCGTTCCATGATCTTTAGTTCTATTCTAAGAGCTAGAGGCTATGACAACCTAATCGATATCGCAGGTGGGTTTAAGGCCATCAAGGAGTCAGGCAAAATAGAGGTTTCGGCTTATGTTTGTCCTAGCACCTTGCTATAAGGTCAAAAATGAGACCTAATTCTAGTGGAGGAGACATTTGTACAGTGGATGTCAATTAAAAGATAAATCCTAGTTATTTTACAGTTAAACTAGAACTAGTAAACCTATACAACACCTATGAATCAATTTATTGAATGGGTTTCCCAGCCCTGGTCTTGGTATGTGGCAGGTCCTATGATTGGACTCACCGTGCCGGCGCTCCTTATCCTTGGTAACAAGACCTTTGGTATCTCCTCCTCCTTGCGACACATCTGTGCTGCATGCGTTCCTGCCGGGATTCCTTTCTTTACTTACAATTGGAAAAAAGAGATTTGGAATCTCCTCTTTGTCCTAGGAACAGCCATTGGTGGTTTTATTGCCATGAATTTCCTTGCCAATCCGGATACGATTGTGATTTCAGAAGCAACCCAATCCGATTTGAGAGCTTTGGGAATCACTAATTTTTCAGATTTAATGCCTACCGAGATTTTCAACTGGGACACCGTGCTTAGTGGTAAAGGGATTCTCTTCTTCGTGATTGGAGGTTTGTTGGTAGGATTTGGAACACGCTATGCAGGTGGATGTACCTCAGGGCACGCGATTATGGGCATCAGTTCCTTGCAATGGCCTTCTCTTGTGGCTACCATTTTCTTCATGTTGGGTGGGTTTTTCATGACCCATGTACTGTTAGCGCCACTTATGAAATTAGTTGGATTTTAATCTTTAGAACTTATGTCAAAAAATATAAATCAAACGGAAGATCCCAACTGCGTAGCACCCAACTCCAGTCAGACCAAAGACAAAGGCTTGGCCTTGTTGAAATATGTACTTATTGGGACCGTGTTCGGAATTGTTTTTGTGAAAGCAGAAATCATTTCCTGGTTTCGAATTCAAGAAATGTTTCGCTTCCAATCCTTCCACATGTATGGGGTCATTGGTTCCGCAATCGTGACAGGAATTATTGCAATCCAGTTGATCAAGCGATTGAATATCAAGACTATTCATGGAGAGACGATCATCATTCCTACCAAAGAATTTAAAAAAGGCCAAGTGATTGGTGGTTTTATTTTTGGACTAGGATGGGCGATCACAGGTGCCTGCCCAGGCCCTTTATTTGCTCAAATCGGCAGTGGCTATACGGTCATCCTAGTAACTCTAATTTCAGCTCTTGCAGGTACTTGGTTGTATGGCAGGTTTGAAAAATATTTTCCCAATTGATCTGGGTCTAGCAATAAAAAATCTTTTTTAAAAAGTGTCGCCTAGACTAATGGGCGGCACTTTTTAGTTAAAGACCTTTTTGACAATGAATCGGATAAAAACAATGATCGTCAATACAATGCTACCCACAATTACAAATTCCATAACGCGCTAGTTTACCGTTAAACTAAAAGACTCCAAGAATAGTTTGTTCCGTTGGTGGAATTGCTAAGACTTTCCCTTGCTTTCTACTTACCTTTAGCCTGTTTTGTAGTCACCTTCACTCATGAATTACCTTTCCCAACGTAGGGTTGCTCTAGGAGCACTTTTTTTCTTTATGGGAATATGCTTTGCCAGCTGGGCTGCACGCATACCGGACATTCAAAGTAAGTTCCAACTCTCTGAAGGGGAATTGGGGACTTTGTTGCTCTGTTTACCCATAGGTTCCATGCTAGGGTTACCCATCGCAGGTTGGTCGGTTCATCGCTATGGTAGTCGTAGCGTAATTTTGATTTGTAGTTTTGCCTACGCATTCACCCTCCCCTTGATCGGTTTGGCTCCAAGTCTTTGGACAATCGCGCCAGTCTTGTTGGGTTTTGGAGTGCTGGGCAACATCATGAACATTTCATTGAATACCCAAGCTCTGGGCTTGGAAAATCAGTTTGGGAAAAGCATTCTTGCTTCCTTCCACGGCATCTGGAGTATGGCCGGCTTTACCGGTGCAGGGGTAGGTGCAGGCATGATTTTTCTTAACTTTTCTCCTGCAGCGCATTACGTTGTGGTGGCTTTGCTGTCTGCAGTATTGATTTTGTTGTCACAAAAATTTGTCATCAACGACAAGCCCGCCCCAGGTGAGGAGGGAGGACTCGTATTGCGGAAGCCAGACGCCCTGCTTCTTCGCGTTGGCTTGATCTCCTTTTTGGGCATGATGGCAGAAGGCTGCATGTTTGATTGGTCGGGTGTTTATTTTAAAAAAATAGTAGAAGCAGAACCCCAGTACGTCTCTTTGGGCTACGTATGCTTCATGGGTGCGATGGCCTCGGGGAGGTTTGTGACCGACAAGGCAAGCAATCGTTTTGGTAAAGTTCCCGTACTACAAGTCAGTGGGCTGCTCATATTTTTAGGTCTTCTGCTGTCGGTGGTCATTCCCAATCTATTCACTGCGGCTATCGGCTTTTTGATGGTAGGTGCTGGCGTTGCCTCCATCGTTCCCGTTTCGTACGGTATTGCAGGCCGATCCAAACTGTATTCGCCTAGTGTGGCTCTTGCCCTAGTGTCCACAATTTCCTTCTTTGGGTTTTTGGTAGGCCCGCCGCTGATTGGTTTTGTGGCCGAACTCTTTGATTTAAAGGTTTCTTTCGCACTAATTGGGATTAACGGATTAGGTATTCTATTGCTCACTACATCTAGCAAAAATATCTTTCATGCGCAAGAAAACGCAGCAGGAGCATGAGTTTACCCGAGGATTTTCAATTTGAAAAGGTATTCGAAGTAGGAGCCTATCAAGTTCATCCCAATGGGAACATACGGATCTCCTGCTTGGCAGATTTTTTTCAAGAGATTGCTTGGAAGCATGCTGATTTTGAAGGTTTTGGTAGGTCGCTATTGGAGCAACAGTTGATGTGGGCGCTTTCAAGAATTGAAATTAAAGTGAGCCATTTTCCTCGTTGGGGGGATCGCCTTCGAATTTTCACAGGAGGTAGAGGACAGGCAGGTGCTTTTGCTTTTCGTGAGTTTTTGGTTTGGAACGAGCAGAAAGAAGTGGTCGCTCGAGCGATGTCCTCCTGGTTGCTGGTGCATATCGAGAAAAAGCGAATCCTCAAACCCGAATCGGTGTTGCCGAGAGCCCTTTTCAATCCGCAGGATGCTCCAAGCTGGCAACCCATCAAATTGGAGCCTTCGGGTCCAATACTGCATACTAGCATACTGCAGGTGCAGCATTCGGATCTAGATGTCTATAACCATGTCAATAACACGAGTTACATCCGATGGGTAGAAAATAGTGCCGCAACTCAAGGAATTTTTCCTACCCAGCTTGCAGTCAACTATTTGTCAGAATGCAAAGGGGGAGATGTGGTTCACTTAACCCATTTAGGATCCGGCAACTCCCCCTTTTTCCAAGGTAGGGTACAGGATAAACTGGTTTTTGAGGCGCAGATTCAATTCGAATAGCATTTGAATCTTTCACATCCATTTTATTTCGAGAAGCGATTCCTTACTTTTAGTTGTTTGAGGAAGTTGGTGTGACGAGAATCACAAGTTATTCGAATTAGGATAGCGCAACTTTGTATCTTTCCCAAAGAATCTAATTCCGATGATGCAGCCATTTGTTAAGCTAATATCCCTTTTAGTAGCCCTACTTGGACTCTCTACAGCTTTAGTGGTGGGGGTGGGTTTGGTGCTTTTTTTATCATTTTCCGGGGTGCAGTTGCCAAGCCTTTCCGATTCTGCCTCCGAACTACCTGTGGAGGCTGTTGAAATCTCTGTGGTGAAGGCTTTGGTTGACCCGGCTTCCGTATGGAAAGCAGCTGATTGGTCAGCTATGGATAAGGAACCCAATGCAGCCGAATTGCATTATGGAAAGGAATTGGTAGCAAATACAGCGGAATACCTAGGTCCAAAAGGCAAGGTGAAAGCGATGTCTAATGGGATGAATTGTCAAAACTGCCATTTGCAAGCAGGAACAGCTCCTTTTGGGAACAATTACAGTGCGGTGGCTGCTACCTATCCAAAATTCAGAGCTAGATCTGGAACAGAAGAAGATATTCAGAAGCGAATCAATGATTGTTTTGAACGCAGCCTCAATGGTAGACCCTTGACTAGAGATTCTAAAGAGATGAAAGCGATGGTTGCCTACATCAACTGGGTAGGTAAGGAGGTGCCTAAGGGAGAAGTACCGATAGGTTCGGGCCTCTATGAAGTGCCACTTTTGGATCGTGCAGCAGATCCTACAAAAGGCAAGCTGGTATACGAGAAGCAATGCGCCAGTTGCCACCAAGCAGATGGTGAAGGAATGGCGAAACCTGATGGATCAGGCTATTTGTATCCGCCACTTTGGGGGGAGAATAGCTACAATCATGGTGCTGGACTGTACCGACTCTCTAGATTTGCTGGCTATGTCAAAGCAAATATGCCCTTGGGTGCGACCTTCGAGCAACCTCTCTTGAGCGATGAGGAATCCTGGGATCTTGCTGCCTACGTCAATAGTATGGAGCGACCCAAGAAAGACCTAACACAGGATTGGCCAGATATTTCTAAGAAGCCCATGGATCATCCCTTCGGTCCGTTCTCCGATTCGTTCACCGAGGAACAGCACAAGTTTGGGCCTTTCAAACCCATAAAGGCGGCTAAGTCCAAACCCTGATACAAAGTTAATTTTGAAAAATTCAGAAATACTTTAATGCGTATTTCATTGCAAGAATTCAATAAAGTCGACCTGTTGCATTTCAATGGGTTAATTAATTGGAAACTTACATAAGACTGATCTAGTCAATAGGGCCTTAATCCTCAATTTATTAGGAATTATGATTTATTAGGACCACATTTGTTTGTCGGAAAAATGTTTTCGATACTTGTCACCAAGTTAAGCATCGGCGATTCACCTGCCCCAAGTAGCAAATCAAGAGTTCTCCAACACAGGTTTTACTTCTTT
>CAMCBC010000005.1 GCA_945872775.1 Spirosoma fluviale
TGCGCACCAAAAGGCAAGCGGCATCAAGTTGCTCTGGGGTACAGCCAATGTGTTTAGCAATCCGCGCTACATGAATGGTGCCTCCACCAACCCGAATTTTGATGTATTGTCATTTGCGGGAACGCAAGTTAAAAATGCGCTTGATGCTACCATCAAGTTGGGAGGAGAAAATTATGTATTCTGGGGTGGTCGCGAAGGCTACATGTCTTTATTGAATACAGACATGAAGCGGGAAAAGGAGCACCTTGCTCGTTTCTTGACTATGGCCCGAGATTATGCACGTAAAAACGGGTTTAAAGGTACCTTCTTCATTGAGCCAAAGCCAATGGAGCCGACCAAGCACCAGTACGATTACGACTCTGAAACGGTGATTGGATTTTTGCGTCATTTTGGGCTGGATAAGGATTTCAAACTCAACATTGAAGTGAATCACGCTACTCTAGCGGGGCACACCTTCCAGCACGAACTTCAAGTGGCTGCAGATACAGGCATGCTGGGTTCCATCGATGCAAATAGAGGAGATTACCAAAATGGTTGGGATACCGACCAATTTGCCCTTAACCTGCAAGAGT
This sequence comes from Spirosoma fluviale, assembly GCA_945872775.1. Taxonomy (GTDB): domain Bacteria; phylum Bacteroidota; class Bacteroidia; order Cytophagales; family Cyclobacteriaceae; genus Algoriphagus. Next base: position 573 of record CAMCBC010000005.1, read on the forward strand.
TGGCTGAATCCATGCTAATCATCCTGGCTGCAGGAGGATTGCAGGGTGGTGGAGTCAATTTTGATGCGAAAATCAGACGAAACTCTACCGATCCAGAAGATTTATTTTTGGCGCACATCGGAAGTATGGATGCATTCGCTCGTGGCCTACTCATTGCCGCCGACATCCTTGAAAAGTCCGATTACTTGGCCCGAAGAAAAAATCGATATGCTAGTTACGATGCAGGCAAAGGGAAGGCTTTCGAAGAGGGGAAATTGACTTTGGAGGATTTGCGTGCACATGCCTTTGAAGTAGGAGAACCTACCCAAATCAGCGGAAAGCAGGAATACTTCGAAAATCTGATCAACAAGTTTATCTAAAAAAAAAGGGGAGGTTAACCTCCCTTTTTTTTTTACTCTTAGCGGATGCTGTCCAACAATTGATTGGCCTGAGTCATTTGCTCCACCCGCTGTTGGTATACCTCCTGGGCTGGAACGCCCACTACTTTTTCTAGAAACTCGATGCTGGAGAAAAGTACCGTTTGCCAGTCTTTGGAGGTGATGGAAGAGGCGATGACGTGGTCTCCTGTTTTCGGAAATGCAATTTCTTTTTTCATTGAAGCAGGGGTACCAAGTTGGCTGTACATTTCTTTCATTTTAGCTACAGATACGACCATGTCCTTTTCTTGCTCATTTTTGAAGTAATAGCCCATAAATACAGGCTGCTTCACTTGCGTAAAAGTTTCTTTGTTCATCTCACCATACATCAACATGGCCAAACTCTGGTATCCATTGGCATGGTATTCTTCAGACCAATACGCTTTCTTCTCTCCCTCCCGTTGCTGAATCATCACCCCGTCCTCTAGAAGTGTTTTTTTCATTACCCAAAAGGTCCAGGGTTTAAATAATCCTTCCAGTAACCTTGCTTCATCACGAATAGCAGGGGAATAAAGGACTAGCGCATGGAGATCTGGCTGCTGACTAGCTAGTAGTAGGCCAAGGGAACCTCCCATTGAAGTCCCAACTACAATCACTTTATCACCTAGACTTTTTCCGATTTGGTAGGCTTCTCCTGCGGCATTAGCCAAGTCTTGAGCGGTCATGTATTCCATCCCGTTTTTGCGGCTAATCCCGTGTTCTGGGAGTCGAGTCACGAATAGATTGGCTCCAAAATGAGCTGCCAAAAAGCGATGGACTGGGTCACCTTCCATGGGACTAGCGCCAAAACCATGGATGTAGACAATAGAATAAGGGGTTTTTTGCTTGGCAACGGAATCTGCCCAAATGATGTAAGCCTCGTTTCCAGGCTTTAATCCTTTTACTGAATCCTCTCGGGTGGACAGGTACTGCTCTAGACCCTGAGCATCGGTGGGAACTTCAGGGTAGGCGATTGTCAATTCCTGTGTTTTTACCTTGGGGCCAAGCATGTAGATGACCACCAAGATCATGGCGGTAGCAAATAGACCTAGAAATATTTTTTTCAGTAGTTTCATAAAAGGAGAAAATAGCCAAACAATGTGCGGACAAGTTTGCAAATATTCTGGATTTTATTGTGATCTGCACCTTTTCCGCCCGGATTTAGATCAGAATTTCATGCATACAACCATTCTTAAAATTGAAGCGTTTAACTTTGGAAATTCATAACCGCTAAAACCATGAAAAAGCTAGTACTCGCAGTCGTTTTACTTCTTAGTTCCCTTGCTGCATTTGCACAGGATGGTCCACTTCCAACGCGTTCAGTTTTTGCAGAATTAGGCGGTTCAGGACTTGCCTACAGCTTCAATTACGATTTCCGATTCGACTCCACCCGAATGGATTCTTGGGGGATGCGTGTGGGTGCTGGGGGCTATAAAATAGGAGATGATTCCTTTTTTTCTTTGCCTGTACTAGTCAATAGGCTTTTTGGAAAAGACGATCGCTTTTTCGAGTTAGGTTTGGGTATGACTTTTTTTGGAGTGAATAATGAACCCTATTCCTACTGCCAATCTTTCGATAGTAACGGAAATTGCATAGGCCCTTTGGTCACTGAAAAGTCAGATGTTAATTTCATCCTACCTGTGGATGGCTCACCAAGTTTGATGGGAACTATGAACATCGGCTATCGGAAAATTCCGCTAGACGGAGGCTTTACTTGGCGAGTTAATCTTACTCCCATTTTCAATAACAACGGCTTTTGGCCCTTGTTTGCGGGAATAGGTTTCGGCTACGCATTTTAAATTTTCTGATTATTCGCTTTTTCACCACTAACAAGAGAAAAAATGTTAGAGGTTCAATTAACTGAGCTGTGAACCGTGGACCGTCAGCTGTTAACGATCATCCGCGGATTTCAACAGGTGCAAGGTCAATCGTTGCGCCTGTTTTTCCAGATCAATTCCCAGTTCATCACGGGTCACCCGAATTACTTTTTCCCGATCGGAGATAGGCAATTTCGTGTAGCCATACCACGCACCAAGTATTCCACCTGCCAGAGAAGCTGTGGTGTCGTTGTCTCGCCCGTAATTGGTAAGGAAGGTGAGCGTGCCCATAAAGTCAAAATCTGTGAATAACATGGCAGTGAGCGCTTGTTGATAAATCTCTCCTGCATGGAATGGCATGTCTTGCTGCCTGCGATCCAATTCACCGTAGGCATAGACCAAGGCAGGATTATTTAGGGTCAAACGGGACGGAAGTGAATCCAATTTATTCGCTTCGCGTACGATAGTTAATGCATCCTTGAGCAATTTATGTGATGTTCTACCCACCAGTCGGCTTTGGAAATAGCCTTCTGGATCGAGTCGTAGTGTAGCTAAAAGGCTGTCTTGACTAGCTTTTGGGGCCATCCCGGCTGCCGTCATGGCTGCGGCTAGGGCAGTCAAGTCGCGAGCATAGCCCAAGTCAAAAATTGAAAGTTTGTAGGCCTCTTGGTAGGCTTTCTTCGGATTACCTGGAAAAAAGGCCCCCAAAGTAGGCGCATACAGCAGTCCGGCACAGACCATTTCACCTCCATAGAATTTGGACAAGGAGTCTGCATAGCCTCCCAAATTATCTTCTAGGTAGGGTGAGGCTACTTTTGCCCACTCCGAAAGCCAGTTGGCTTCCTGAAGTGCATTTTCGAAAGGCTCTACATCTGTACCTTCTGTCTTTTTGAGTTTATCCAAACTACCCCTGTAGGTTTTTAAGAGGTGCGAAGCAAAGGCTTTGGAATCAAGGGACTCTGATTTTTGACTGAGCAAATAATCTACAGTCAGGTTTTTCCATCGGGTGTCATCCGTGGTGCCTCCAGCCGGTAAGTTGGCCTTCCAGATTCCCTCAGGAGATGCCTCGCGTACCATGGAGTCTAGGTCTTCTACAAATCCATATTCCAGTTGAATCGCATCTCGTGACCACATTTCGGTGGGAGCTCCCATGGCATCGCCGATGGCGGAACCCACCAGCATTCCCAAAACTTTGTCGTAGAGTTCTGCCTCGGTTAATCCAAATTCGGTAGGGATGTCCTTGGAAAATGAGTTGGATACCACTTCAGTTTCCTGTTTCGCACACGAGAAGGATAGTAAGGCAATAAAAACAAAGACTAGCTTTTTCATTTAGGACATGAGGTAAGTTCGTGCATGGGCAAGAAGGGAATTTTTTTCATCTAAACTTAAAGTTACTGGCAATTGGGCAATTCCAATTAAGCGTCGTAGGAGTTCCACGCCTCGGTACTGCTGTACCAAGTCCCCATCTAGGGGTAAGTTGTAGGTGGTCTGCACCAGTTGGGCTACTTTAGGGTCTTGCTTCGTAAGGTCCAGATGCGCGAGGAATACACCAAGATCAAATTCAGCATCGCCCAAGCCACCAAATTCGGGATCTATGATTTTGATGCCAGAGGCTACTTCTAGCCAGCTACCTGGGTAAAAATCTCCATGCATGAGGGTTTTGCCAGTTTTAAGGTAGCGCTGTCCAAGCGAATGAATTTTTGCTTTGAGTACGGCGTCGCGCTTGTAGGGAAGGCTTGCCTCTTGCAATCCCGGCTGGATTTGGTTTAGGTCAAACCCGTTTTCTTCCAAAAAGGGAAACTCAAAAATATGCTCATGATTTAAGGTGCGCATGCCGTCTGTATCGGGGAATTCGGTAACCTGCACCTGATGAAGCTGCATTAAATACTTCACTAAATGAATGAGTTCATTGGGTTGAAGCTGCCTGATCCCTCCATATAGGGGGAGAAAGTCGCTTCCTTTGCCCAAATCCTCCAAGAGCATGAGATGCGCTTGGGAATCGTAGTGAAGCACTTTGGGGGAATGGGATGCCAGGTAAAGATTTCTGTTGAGGACTGTCAAGAATCGGTATTCAACCTCAATTCGGCTGATGGGAGCTGGAATTTGCGGGTATTTCCGGACATACGATTTGGACTGCTTGAGGATGTAGCTACCCAGATTCGTTTTTATTCGAAGCACTAAGTTCATGTTACTTTCTCCTGGTACTTCGGTATGGGTGATGTGTTCACCAGACTTCCAAATACCTAAGGTTTGGAGGAGTTCGATGGGGGAATTTTGTTGGATGTCGATCATTTTCTCAGTAGTCGTCAAATTTAGGCTTTCGATTCAAAGAAGTAGCGGATTTAGGGAGATTATTCCAGTTGAAAAATTGATTTATGCTCGCTTAACTAGCTATTTTTCTATTTTTGAAAAGTAAACCTAAACCCAAATATGTTCGGACTTCATCGATCGCTCTTTACGGAGGAGCATGACTTATTTCGCCAAAGCGTTAGAGATTTTATTGCAAAAGAAATTATCCCAAATAATGCGACTTGGGAGGTTCAAAAGATGGTAAGCAGAGAATCCTGGCTCAAGCTCGGAGAAAATGGATTCTTAGGGATGCAGGCTCCAGAGGAATTGGGCGGACTGGCCATTCAAGATTTTCGTTACCCTGCTATTTTTATTGAGGAATTGGGTTTGAGTGGTTGTTCAGGTCCTGCGATAGGGTATCCCTTGCACAGCGACATTGTGATGCCCTACATTTTGCACTACGCCACGGAATCGGCAAAGAAAAAATACATTCCTAAAATGGTCAGTGGGGAATGGATTGGCGCAGTAGCCATGACTGAGCCTGGTGCTGGCTCTGATTTGCAGGGCATGATTACTACTGCCATGGACCAAGGGGATCACTACCTCATCAATGGATCCAAGACCTTTATCACCAATGGATACCTATCTGACGTGATCGTAGTGGCTGCCAAAACAGATCCAAGCCGTGGAGCCAAGGGAATTTCTTTGTTTATTCTTGAGCAAGGAATGCCAGGATTTACCAAGGGTGTGCCCTTCGAAAAGGTAGGTTTGCATGCGCAGGATACCTGCGAACTGTTTTTTGAAGAGGTCAAGGTGCCCAAGGAAAACTTGTTGGGAAAGCTTGGAGAGGGATTCACCTACCTAATGACTGAATTGGCGCAGGAACGCTTGGTTGTGGCATTGGCAGCGATTGCACTTTCTGAGTATGCCTTAAAATGCACCATTGACTACGTGAAGCAGCGCAAAGCCTTTGGAAAGGCAATCAGTGAATTCCAAAACACCCGGTTTAAACTAGCTGAAATGGCTGCCATGGTGGAGCAGGGGAGGATTTATTGCGACTACCTGGTGCTATTGCACAATGAAGGAAAGCTTGATTCGGCCATGGCTTCCGCCGCCAAGTACAACATGACCGAACTGCAATGCAAGGTAGCCGATGAATGCGTGCAACTGCACGGGGGATATGGGTACATGTGGGAATATGGGGTGGCTCGTGCTTGGGCAGATGCTCGGGTACAGCGGATCTATGCAGGCACCAACGAGATCATGAAAGAACTGATTGCTCGAAAAATATTGAAATAGTGTGCCTGATGCTTGGCGATGCCCAACTATTTTAAGTAATTGAATTTTAATACACCCAAAATAGTAGACAAATGAACGATTTCTCTTGGTTTAAATTTTATCCTTCGGCAGTTCCTCAAGAAGTAGATTGTACCGCCTATTCCAGTGTTACGGAGCTTTTTGAAGAAAGTGTCAAGAAATATGGAACAGCTGTAGCCTACGAATGTATGGGCAAAACCCTGACTTTTCAGGAGTTGGACCGTTTGAGTGCACAGTTTGCCAATTACCTAATCCACGAATTGAAGCTGAGCAAAGGATCGCGGGTAGCAATACAGATGCCCAATGTATTGCAGTATCCGGTGGCCATGTTTGGAGCCCTTCGTGCAGGCATGGTGGTGGTCAATACCAATCCACTCTACACTCCATCGGAAATGAGACACCAATTCAATGATTCTGGTGCAGATGTGGTGGTGATTGTGGCCAATTTTGCCTCAAATCTTGAGAAGATCAAAACTGAAATTCAGGCCAAGCATGTGGTGGTTACCGAGTTGGGAGATTTGTTGGGAGGATTGAAAGGTTCCATTGTCAATCTTGTGGTGAAGCATGTCAAAAAGATGGTTCCTGCATTCAACCTTCCAGAGGCGGTCGGCTTCAAAAAAGCCTTGGCTTTGGGATCAAAGCATTCTTTTTCAAAGGTGGCGATGACCTTGGAAGACCCTGCGTTTTTGCAATACACGGGGGGAACTACAGGGGTGTCTAAAGGAGCGGAACTAAGCCATGGAAATATTGTGGCCAACATGCAGCAAATCTCGGCTTGGATGAAACCCAAGTTGCGGGAAAGAGAAGAGATCGTAATTACCGCATTGCCACTTTACCACATTTTCGCTTTGACAGTCAACTGTCTTGCCATGTTGAAAATTGGTGCACATAATGTGTTGATTACCAATCCAAGAGACATGAAGGCCTTTATTGGAGATTTAGCAAAGAAGCGCTTCACTGTGATCACGGGAGTGAATACCCTGTTCAATGGATTATTGAATCAGGAGGCCTTTGGTAAATTGGATTTCTCAGGTTTGAAGATTGCAGTAGGAGGAGGCATGGCCGTGCAGAAAGCGACTGCTGAAAAATGGAAAGCAGTCACTGGGGTACCGCTTGCAGAGGGGTATGGCTTAACAGAAACAGCTCCTGTAGCCACTTGTAATCCCATCGATGGAACCGAACGAATTGGTACCATTGGGATGCCTCTTCCAAATACCGAGGTGATGATTGCCGATGATGCAGGCAATGCAGTTGCGCTAGGTGAGCGAGGAGAGATTTTGATCAAAGGCCCACAGGTGATGCGTGGCTATTGGAATAGACCTGAAGAAACAGCCCTTGTCATGCATGGAGATTGGTTTAAGTCTGGAGATATCGGCGTCATGGATGCCGACGGATTTACCAAGATTGTGGACCGAAAGAAAGAAATGATCTTAGTATCGGGATTCAATGTGTATCCCAATGAAGTGGAAGATGTGGTTGCTTCTTGTCCTGGAGTCTTGGAAGTAGGAGTGATCGGTATGCCTGATCCGAAATCCACAGAAAAAGTGGTTGCTTATGTGGTCAAGAAAGATGCTGCGCTCACGGAAGAAAAAGTAATTGAACACTGCAAAGAGTTTTTGACCAATTACAAAGTTCCTAAGGAAGTCTTTTTTACGGACGAACTTCCAAAGACCAATGTGGGCAAGATCCTACGCCGAAAAATCAAAGAAGCGCATCTTGAAAAGTTGGGCTTAGCCTAAAGGATTCACCGACTTGTTTCATCAAAAAACCGCGATTTCTCGGTTTTTTTTTGTTCTAATTTTTCTAATTCACCCTTAGTTCTTCAATGAAGTCCATTGAGGTTGCTTCGTCTGAATACTAATAAATATAATTGAAACTATTCATGGACAAAATCGACTAATTTGATTTAATTTGCCACAAGTTAAAGCCCTACTGCAGCAATTACCACTACTTGGAAGTTGGACTTGTTTTGGTACATTTGAAATTTATTATTTACATAAAAAAAGTATAAAAAAAACATTATATGTTTAATAAAAAGAAAACATCGCATGTAATTTTAATGATTTTCCTAATTGGTATATTAATTTCAGGATTTGCTTTTTCATATACAATATCCAGTTTCATAAAGGATATGGCCACCAATGTGAGCAAAAATATGAAAGACACCATGGATCCTAAAGTTCCAGATTCAGGTAAAACTGTCTCAGATAGTTTTTTAATACCACCAAGTTCAAAAAAAGTTGTAATTGGAACCTATCTAGAAAGAATTGAAGACCTAAATATTAAAGAATCTTATTGGACTTATGAATTTTATTTGTGGTTTAAATGGAATCCAAATGAGATCGACTTTTTAGGGGAAAAAAGTTTAGCACACCAAAATGAACTTCCATTTACGGTAATTAACGGAGAAATTTTAAAAACTGATTTGGTTGACCGATACACAGACTCAATTAACAAGGTTGAATACATTCAATATTACGTAAAAGCAAAAAGTACCCAATTTTTTGATGTTTCTCTGTATCCAATTGATCAACATAATTTGATTATACCGATTGAACATAAATGGATTGATAGAAAAAATCTATATTTTGAACCAGACACCAAAGATTCTAAAGTAAGCTCAAGAGTAATGGTAAATGGTTATGAAAAAGACAATAGTGTTAAAATGATCGAAAAGCCCCATGCTTATAAATCAGCGAGAGGAAATCCAAAATTCTCTGCTGACTATAAAGTGGATTTTTCTCAATACAGAATGGCAGTTAGAATCTACAAGGGTGGAATATCTGTAATTTTAAAACTATTTTTGATTTTATATATCGCTGTATTGGTAACCTTCATAGCTCCATTTGCACCAGATCCAAGTAGATACACAGTTGGTGCACTATTCACAGCAGCAGGGGGTAGTTATATTCTAGCTTCAAAATTACCATCCACAAATGTTTTTTCCTTAGCAGAAATTATCAATGCATTTTGCATTGTTTTAATAGTTGCCATGATCGCAATTTTAGGTATTTTACCTTCATTAATATTTAAAGATGGTGTTATAGATTCATTCGAAAAAAAGATGATTAGGGTAATTAATTTAGTTATGTTTATATTTTTCATACTAATCAATTCCTCATTAATCTACTTCGCTTTAAGCTATTCGTAATTTCAAAAGGGACCATAATTCATGTAAATCAAATTTCATTTGGATTAAAAACCGCCTTGTGCGGTTTTTTTTTGTTGTTTTGTGTACCAAATTCCCTGCTTCACCCTTCCTAGATTGGTGAACTTCATTCGTCCATCATTATTTCTATGACCTGGCAACTGATTAAAGATGCCCTTTCAGGTAAGGAGCAAGACTTTACCCGTCTTCCTTTGAAGACAGCCATATTTATTCTTGCCCTTCCCATGATCTTGGAAATGATGATGGAGTCATCATTTGCCATTGTGGACCTATTTTTTGTGGCACAACTTGGGGAATACGCCATTGCTACGGTAGGATTGACCGAGTCGGTTATTGTGTTGACTTATGCGCTGGGTTTTGGCTTGAGCATGGCTGCAACCGCCCTTGTGTCTCGGAGATTTGGGGAAAAAAATTACTCTGACGCAGGTTCAGCAACTTTCCAATTGTTAGTGATTGGGGCCTTAATTTCCATTGTGCTCGGGGTCTTGGGTTGGTTGTATGCAGCAGACCTACTCCGATTGATGGGTGCCGACGAACAACTCATTGAATCAGGGTCAAATTATGCCAAAATTGTATTTGCAGGGAATACGGCTATTCTTTTGCTTTTTTTATGCAATGGAGCTTTCCGAGGTGCAGGTCAAGCGCACCATGCGATGCGTTCCTTAATGATTGCGAATGGGCTCAACATTGTATTGGATCCCTTGTTGATTTTTGGAATTGGCTCTTGGGATGGGTATGGGTTAGATGGAGCGGCTATTGCCACTACTTTTGGTAGAAGCATGGGAGTTGTTTACCAGTTTTACCACCTATTCAATGGAAAGCACAAACTCAAAATCCTCAAGGAAAACATTGCGTTAAGCTGGGAGACGGTCAAAAAAATCGTTGAATTATCCTTGGGAGGAATGGGACAATCCTTGATCGATTCCTTATCCTGGGTAGCCTTGACTCGAATGAATGCGGAATTTGGTTCGGCGGCTTTGGCGGGCTATACCATTGCATTTCGGATTTTGATCTTCACCATTTTACCTGCCTGGGGATTATCTGGTGCAGCGGCAACTTTGGTTGGGCAAAATCTTGGCGCCATGAAAACAAAGCGAGCCGAATTAGCCGTATGGCTGACAGTTCGTTACAATGTGATCTTCATGGCATCGGTTACGGGAATTTACCTGATTTTCAGCAAGCAATTGGTTGGATTGTTTACCAGTATTCCGGAGGTCGGTGAAGTGGCTGCTCAGGGCTTGTGGGTGATTGCGCTAGGCTACGTTTTTTTTGCGATTGGGATGGTGCTTACCCAAGCATTTAATGGAGCAGGAGACACCAAGACCCCCGCTTGGATCAATGCCGTAGTATTGCTGGGTGTCGAAGTTCCAATGGCTTACTTGCTCGCTTTTCCTCTAGAATTGGGCTATTTGGGTATATTTATTGCCATTGCAACCTGCCATTCTCTGCATGCGCTTGTTGCGCTTTACTTTTTCAGAAAAGGGAAATGGAAATTGAACAAGGTTTAAATCCTTGATGATTTTTGAGGGGCTTCTAACAGATTTGAATCAAGGGTAAATTACCGCGCTCCTTCAGCATGGTCTACCACTTGGCCATCCAAACTCAAGTAGCTCCCCATGCAATCTGCCGTCATGCAGGAATGCACAGGCAAGATCCCTAGCAAATCACCCACTTGCACGGATGCCAATAGCTCGTCCGAAGCCTGAACGATCCCATGTTCCTGGGAAATGCTTTTCACGAAGGAACGGTGGCTTGGAATGCTCCAGCTTTTCTCGTGCAGCATGACAATCTCCCCGAAATTTTTGCTTCCGTCTTCGTTGATCAGGACATCTTTTGCCAAGTGAACTCCTCCACCATGAATGAGGATCTCCTTTCGATCTTTTCGAATGTCTACTACTGGTACTGCTAAGCAAACGGCAATGTCTTCTTTGGTGCAGCTGCCTAACTGCACTTGCATCAGATCAAAAAACACAAAATTTCCAGGGCCCAATTCATCAACCTCTCCAAATTCACTTCGAACGGCACATCCCGGCGTATCGCCTAGGCGAGTCACTAAGTTGGGGTAGCGATGCAGGTACTTTGCTTTCATTTTGGCAAGTGCCTCTTGACTTTCCAAATGGATTTTACCCGTGTCTTTTCCGTAATAGGTATGCCCAGGATGGATGTAAAAGCCTTTAAATTTTAAGAATTCACTTCCATCCGCTTGGCTTAAAATCGCTTCCAGCTCAGCTTCTTGGGTCTCTTGAATGCCTGTTCGCCCATAGCCTGCATCCAGTTCCACAAAGAATTCCACCTTTTCGGTCAGACCCTCAGCAAGCGCTTTTGCCGTAGCTGCATTGACTACTTGTACCGAAATCCCTTGCTTTGCTGCGATTCGATTGAGTCTTGGGATTTCACGGATATTGAAAGGAAAAGCGATGTGAATGGAATCCCAGCCTTGACCGCAGAGGTATTCGGCTAAGGATATGGAGGAAGCTGTTACCTCCTGGATGCCGTACTCTTTTGCCCAATTCCCAATGGTACGGGATTGGGCAGTTTTCCAGTGAGGAACCAACTTTTTACCGAGTGCCTGTACTTTATTGGCCATCTTTTTTAGATTGGCTCGGGTGATTTTTTCGTCGATAAGGAGGGTAGGAGATGCGATCTGCTCGAGGTAGGACATGGAGATGGGGTTCTAAAAACGAATATAAAAAGAATCTTCCGTATTCATTTCCCACAAACTAGAATCCAACTAGCGTAAAAAATCATCCCAAATACCAGGCAAAGCTTTTTGTCAAAAACGCAAATACCCGTGCATAAGCCAGTCAATTCTATTAAATTTGTGGCTTGCATTTGTATTTATTTCACAGATGTACTCCAACTAGTTTTAGCCACTGTACCGACAATCTTCCATGGAAGCCAAAAAAATCAGAAGTACGTATATCGAGTTTTTCCAATCCAAGCAGCATCAGTACGTTCCTTCTTCTCCCATTGTAGTTAAAAACGATCCCACGTTGATGTTTACCAACGCGGGGATGAATCAATTCAAAGATGCTTTTTTAGGCAATGAGGTGGCCAAATTCCCCCGAGTAGCCAATTCTCAAAAATGTCTTCGAGTAAGTGGGAAGCACAACGATTTGGAGGAAGTGGGGGTAGATACCTACCACCACACCATGTTTGAAATGTTGGGGAACTGGTCTTTTGGAGATTATTTCAAAAAAGAAGCCATAGAATGGGCTTGGGAACTGTTGACCGATGTTTACAAGTTGCCCAAAGACCTATTATACGTATCCGTATTCCAAGGAGATGCTGGAGACAATCTAGCCAAGGACCAAGAGGCCTATGACCTATGGAAAAATATAGTGGCAGAGGATCGCATCATCATGGGTTCAAAGAAGGATAACTTCTGGGAAATGGGAGATACCGGTCCTTGTGGTCCTTGCTCCGAGATCCATGTTGACTTACGGTCAGCTTCTGAAAGAGCTGCTATTCCAGGTCGTGAGTTGGTCAACAACGACCACCCGCAGGTGATTGAGATTTGGAACTTGGTATTTATGCAGTTCAATCGTCTATCTGACGGAAGTTTGAAACCACTTCCTGCTACGCATGTGGATACAGGAATGGGCTTTGAGCGTTTGGTACGAGCGATTCAACACAAATCCTCCAACTACGATACCGATTTGTTTATGCCTTTTATCGCTGCATTGGAGCGTAAATCAAGCAAATCTTATGGTAAAGACGAGCCTACAGACATTGCCTTCCGGGTAATTGTAGATCACATCCGAGCGATATCTTTTACCATTGCCGATGGACAAATTCCATCCAACAACAAGGCGGGCTATGTGATCCGAAGAATTTTAAGAAGAGCAGTGCGTTACGGATATACCTTCCTAGGTTTCCAAAAGCCATTTTTATTTGAATTGACACCGCTGATCGCTGAGAATTTTGGAGATATTTTTCCAGAAGTTCGTGCGCAGCAGGAATTTATTGCCAAGGTTATTCAAGAGGAAGAGGCTTCTTTCTTGCGTACGCTGGACAATGGACTTCGGATGTTGGATGGCATCAAGGTAGATTTACTAGCCACCAACCAGCAGGTGATCTCTGGAAAGACTGCCTTTGAGTTGTACGATACCTACGGATTCCCATTAGATCTCACGTCCCTCATCGCCCGTGAAAATGGATTTTCAGTCGATGAAATAGGCTTTGCAGAAGAAATGGAGAAGCAAAAGACCCGTTCCCGAGCTGCTTCTGAGCAAGATACCGGAGATTGGGTGATGGTGCAAGAGGATTCAGGAGTGGAATTTGTCGGGTACGACATGCTGGATACCTATTCGCACATTGTTAAATACCGTACCATTACCGACAAAAAAGGTGATCGATTCCAACTGGTATTGGATCGAACACCATTTTATGCAGAGAGTGGGGGGCAAATCGGAGATACAGGTTGGTTGAAGACCGATGCGGAACAAATTCGTGTTTTGGATACCAAAAAAGAGAATGACTTGATTGTTCATTTTGTAGAGAAACTTCCTCAGCATCCTGAAGCGCAGTTTTTTGCCGTGGTGGATCGGGAGAAGCGTCAGCTCATCATGAACAACCATACTGCCACGCACCTGCTTCAATCTGCGCTCAAGTCCGTATTAGGGGAGCACATCCAACAGCGTGGATCTTTGGTCAATGAGCATCTGCTTCGCTTTGATTTTTCCCACTTTGGGAAGATGACTGAAGAAGAGATCGCGCAAGTGGAGGCCATTGTTAATGCCAAAGTGCGTGAAAATATCTCCTTGATCGAGCAGCGCAATGTGCCTATTGAAGATGCTAAAAAGCTAGGTGCGACAGCCTTATTTGGGGAAAAATACGGGGATTTTGTTCGAGTGATCACGTTTGATCAAGATTTTTCAGTGGAACTTTGTGGAGGTACTCACGTGTCCCAAACGAGCCAAATCGGATTATTTAAAATCAGCAGTGAAGGGTCCATTTCCTCTGGAGTTCGTCGTATTGAAGCGATCACTTCCACGGCTGCTGAGCAGTATTTGCGTGAGCAGGAAGCCTTGGTGAAGGAAATTCAGGAGCTGCTAAAGAATCCAAGAGATCTGGTCAAAGCGGTGGAATCCTTGGTTCAAGAGCGAAACGACTTGAGAAAAGAACTGGAGCAGTTGCAATTGGAAAAGTCCGCGGGCATCAAGGAGCAGCTAAAGGGACAGTTTGTACAGAAAGATAGCATGCAAGTATTGATTGCTGCAGTAACACTTCCCAATGCCGACTTTTTGAAGAAGTTGGTGTATGAATTGAAAAATGAGGTGGCGAATGCCTGTATCGTGTTGGCAGCAACCATAGAGGACAAGCCTCAGGTCGCAGTCTTTATTGATGAGTCCTTGTTGGAGGCAACTGGCTTGCATGCAGGAAACCTCGTTCGTGAACTTGCCAAAGAAATCCAAGGTGGAGGAGGAGGGCAGCCCTTCTTTGCAACTGCTGGAGGGAAGGACCTTGCTGGTTTGCCCCAGGTGGTTGCCAAAGCGAAGTCTATTTTATTGTAATTGAAAGTAGTAGCGTCATGTTGTCCAAAGAACTTGCAGTTAAGTACCAATTGGTAGTAGGACTGGAAGTGCATGCGCAACTGGCAACTTCCAGTAAATTATTTGCTGAAGATGCGATTGGCTTCGGGGCAGATCCCAATACCCAGGTTTCTGTGATTTCTTTGGGACATCCTGGCACCCTCCCCAAACTCAATATGCGGGCAGTTGAATTTGCTGTAAGGATGGGTTTGGCCTGTGAGTGCAGGATCAACCGCCACTCAAGTTTTGATCGGAAGAATTATTTTTATCCAGACCTACCCAAGGGCTACCAAATCACACAGGACAAGGAGCCGATTTGCCTAGGGGGCAAGGTGCCACTCATTTTAGAGGATGGAAGTGAATTAGATGTTCAGCTGAATCGGATTCATTTGGAAGAGGATGCAGGGAAACTAATTCATGCTCCTGGAAAGGAAGAGAGTTGGGTGGATTTCAATCGTGCAGGAACGGCTTTAATTGAGATTGTGACCGAGCCTTGCCTTCGATCTTCCGAGGAGGCAGTTGCTTTTTTGAATGAAGTGAGAAAGCTGGTGATGTATTTGGGGATTTGTGATGGATCAATGGAAGAAGGGTCCCTGCGCTGCGATGCCAATGTATCGGTTAGACTTCGTGGAGCAGAAACACTTGGAAAGAAAGTGGAAGTCAAGAACATGAACTCTTTCCGCAATTTGGGTCGTGCCATTGATTATGAATACGAGCGTCAAGTAGGTTTGCTCGAAGGGGGAACTGCCGTTATTTCTGAGACGCGCACCTTTGATGCGGATGGGGGTTGTACTAGCAGTATGCGAACCAAGGAAGAACTGAACGATTACCGGTATTTTCCGGATCCTGACTTGCCTCCAGTTTTACTTACTGAAGAATGGATCGGATCGGTAAGCGTGCAGCTGCCTGCCTTGCCACATGCCTTGTATCGAAAATTTAGGGAAATCTATGGATTGCCGAGATACGATGCTGCCTTGCTCACAGAAAGTAAGGAGATGGCTCTCTTTTTTGATACGCTTTGCAGCAAGACTAGACACTACAAAGCAGCTTCCAATTGGATGATGGGACCAATGAAGTCACATGCAAATGAGACAGGTACTTCTTTCGCCGATTTTCCGCTGAAAGTGGAGGTAATTGCCCAGCTAATCGAATTGGTAGAGGAGGGGCAAGTTTCTTTCTCGGTTGCAGCTCAAAAGATTTATCCTGAACTTATCATTAATCCAGGAGTTACACCTTTGGAAATTGCGCAGCGTCTCAACTTGATCCAAGAAAGTGATTCAAGCTACCTAAACCCATTGGCTAAGGAGGTGCTTCTCGAAAATCCAGAAAAGGTAAAAGAGTTTAAGTCTGGAAAAAAAGGACTTTTGGGATTGTTTATGGGTGAATTAATGAAAAAATCAGGGGGGAAGGCAGACCCAAAAGTTGCTTCCCGTATTTTCAGTGAATTGTTAGCGAATTAAACTATGAAAAAATCTATGTTCGGAATTTTATTGAGTGCCACCATGGCCTTGTTTTCCTGCGGAAATGCAGATTCTGCAGGGGGCAAAGTGGTCATCACAGGAAATCTACAAAATGCTCCAGATGGAGTTGTGGTACTTTCCCAATATACAGACAGTAGACCGAAGGTATTGGACACCTTGGAAATCAAGTCTAATGGAGACTTTACCTACGAAATTGACTCTATTGGTACTCCGACATTTTATGAATTGAACCTGTATGGGCAGCGTGTAGTCAAACTGGCGCTATTCAAAGAAAATGTGGATGTAAAGTTTAATTTTTCGGACCCAAATAGCCTTCAAATCGAAGGTTCCCAAGACAGCAAAGAAATGCTGAAGCTGGAAAAGCTCATGGAAGGATACCAGGCTCAAGTCAATCAGCTCAATGAGCGTTACTACGAGGCAATGAGCAAAAACGATGCGGAGGTAATTCGCCAAGTCCAACTAGATGCCATGGCCTTGGAATCCCAACAAGTGGTAAGCGTGAAGGAGATGATTGAGAGTATGGGTACTTCATTTGCTTCCTTGGCAGCTATTGGGCTTTTAAATCCACAAAATGATTTTCTCTTTATTGATGGATTGATCACCAAGCTGAATGAGAATTACCCAGGAACCGCTTCAATTCTTCAGATGAAGCAGCAGCTGGATGAATTGAGAGCATTGGCAGTGGGGCAGGTTGCTCCTGATATCGTCCTTCCTGATCCGAGTGGAAAGACAACCAAGTTATCAGATTTGAGAGGTAAGTATGTGCTGATTGATTTTTGGGCGGCTTGGTGCAAGCCTTGTAGACAGGAAAACCCAAATGTCGTTCGCTTGTATTCCCAATACAATGCGAAGGGATTCGAAGTCTTTGGAGTTTCCTTGGATCGCTCCCGTGAGGATTGGGTCAAAGCGATTGCAGACGATCAATTGAATTGGACTCAGGTTTCAGATTTGCTGTACTTCAACTCTGCTGCTGCTGAGTTGTACCAAATTCAAGCCATTCCTGCTACTTATTTGATTGATCCAGATGGTAAAATCATTGCCAAGGATTTGAGAGGACCAAGCCTCGAGGCCAAGTTGGCAGAACTCTTCGATTGAGGAATTTTAAAAAATAAAAATCCTTCTATTCGAAACGATTCCATGCGGGTTAAAACCTAAATGGACTGGTTGCGAATGGAAGGATTTCTGTTTTAAGGGCAATTAAAAAAAGTGAAAGAAGGAAAAAATTACTGTGTAGTCCTTCTCTTAAAAATAGATTCATTTAAAAAAGAAATGTTAAAAGTTTTATCACCCGTTATAAAACTAATAAAAATATTTAAAAACCAAAATAAATTTAAATTAAAATTAAAATAAAAAATTGTATTTAAATAAGAATTTAAAATCTATTTGTCCCTATTTTTTAATTTACTTTTGCCTTTATCGGCAAAAAGACAATTAATTGGCTGTTTTTGGGTCGATTAAATTCTTGGCAGAATCCAATGAAAAAAAAATATTTTTTTTGGCTCAGGCTGAATTTTTTTTCAAAGGCAGCTATTCCTTTGTTTTTTACCTGCTTTGGTCTAGGTCAATCCTTTATTTTTAGTCAAGTTCTTCTGAGAAAATTTTACCTTTGTGGCTCATACAATTCTTTAAATGCCAAAGCTTCTCCTTCTTTCCACCGAGCCAATTACTTTTAAACTTTTACTCTCTGGTCAGCCTAAATTTATGAAAGAGGAAGGATGGGACCTGCTTCTCGTAAGTGCAGATGGGCGAGAAGTGCAATCCATTTGTCGCGCCGAAGGAGTACAACATGAGGTTATTCCCTTTGTGAAAGGGCTCAACTATGTGGAGGACTTTATTTGTTTTTGGCTGCTCTTTCAATTGATCCGAAAGGAAAGACCGGATGTAATTCATAGTTACGACTCCAAAACTGGGTTCTTGGGCATGCTTGCAGGTAACTTGGCTGGAATTCCGCATCGAATCCATAGCATCACTGAGATGCCTGTACATGCGAAAAACCCACAAAAGGGACTTACTTTCCTTGAAAAGTGGACTTTATCGAAAGCCACAAGCCTTTGGGTCAACTCCACAGGAATGCTTACGTATTTGACTAGCAATTCAGGAGTTGAAGCTTCCAAGTTTAAGCTGCTTGGAACTGGCTCTACCCTAGGAGTGGATTTGGAAAAATTCAATAGATTGGTTCTCAAAGAGAATCATTTGGTAGCAGCGACCATGCGCATTCTACCAGGAGAAAATGATTTCATTATTTTAGCTGTAGGAAAGCTGATTAAACGAAAAGGAATCGAAGACTTAGTTGCTGCTTTTTTAAAATCCAAGATTGTATCTAAATCTAAATTGGTACTTATTGGGACCTTTGAACCAGAGGAGGAAGGTCTCAGTCAAGAAACTATACAAACGATTCGGGAACATCCGCGTGTTGTACAAATCGATTGGACAGATCATGTGGAACACCACCTTGCCTTGGCAGATGTGTTGGTTCAGCCTTCGCATGAAGAAGGGTTTTCGAATGTTCTTTTGGAGGCGGCAGCCATGCAAGTGCCTATTATTTGTTCCAACTGCATTGGGAATACCTCTTTCATCAAACAGCAAAAGACAGGCTTGGTTTTCCCAGTTGGAGAGCCCTCCGTATTGAAAGAAGCCTTGGAGTTTGCCTTTGTGAAGCAGGATACGTTAGCAGGCTATGCGGATGCTCTCTTTGAAGAAGTTCAAGAGAAATATGACCGAAAAGTATTGCGCAAGCTACAGGTAGATGCTTACAGTCAATTGCTAAAGAATCAAGATTAAAGGGCACCATGGTACTGTTTTGTAAGCTAATTCTGTTTTGTAATCCATGAAATACCTAGTTACTGGCGCTGCAGGTTTTATTGGATTTCATGTGGTCCAACACCTACTCGAAAGAGGAGAGGAAGTGGTAGGTTTGGATAATATTAACTCCTACTATAGCCTTGAACTTAAGTTTGCCCGATTGGCAGAATCGGGAATTGCTCGAGATAAGATTGCAGCTGGTGTTTTGGTGTCATCACAGAAACAATCAAATTATCGCTTTATTCAGCAGGATTTGGTAGATAAGGAGTCTTTGCTTCGCCTGTTTGAAGCAGAAAAGTTTGACCTGGTCATTCATTTGGCTGCCCAAGCAGGAGTGCGAAATTCAATTCTTCACCCCGAAGATTACCTGCATAGCAACTTTACTGGATTTTTGCACCTCTTGGAAGCCTGCCGATTTTTTCCAGTAAAGCACTTCGTGTTTGCTTCCTCCAGTTCGGTCTATGGAAGCAATGCCAAAATGCCCTTCGCGACTTCCGATGGAGTGGATCATCCGATTTCACTCTATGCGGCCTCCAAAAAGTCAAATGAACTGATGGCACACAGCTACAGTCACCTTTTTGGAATCCCAACCACAGGTCTTCGATTCTTCACGGTTTATGGCCCTTGGGGCAGACCTGATATGGCTTATTTTCTCTTTGCCGATGCAATTCGCAAAGGAGAGCCCATTCAAGTATTTAATCAGGGTCAAATGAAGCGGGATTTCACCTACATCGATGATATCGTGTCTGGTGTAATTCGCGTAGCAGATCGGCCAGCTACTTCCAACCCCAACTTTGACCGGCAGCATCCCGATCCTTCGAGCTCTACGGCTCCCTACAAACTCTACAATATCGGGAACTCGTCTCCTGTGCCCTTGCTAGAATTTATCGAAGCCATCGAAAAGGGACTTGGAAAAAAGGCGAAGATGGAGTTTCTTCCCACGCAGCCCGGAGATGTGGTCGAAACACATGCCGACATCAGTGAGTTAGTACAAGATATGGGCTACGATCCCAAAGTTTCGGTGGCCCAAGGGGTGGAGGAATTCACCAAATGGTATATGAACTTTTATCAATCTTAATATGTCAAAGTCAATTTTAATTACCGGAGGAGCCGGATTTATTGGATCTCATGTAGTCAAACTTTTTGTGGCTACCTATCCGCAGTATCGAATCGTCAACCTAGATGCCTTGACTTATGCGGGCAACTTGGAAAATCTGGTTGAGGTAGAGGATGCATCCAACTACTTTTTTGAAAAAGCAGATATTCAAGAGGAGGAGGCTTTGGAAGCGATATTTGCCAAGCATGGAATTACGGATGTCATTCACCTAGCTGCTGAATCCCATGTGGATCGATCTATTTCAGATCCTTTGGCATTTGTACGAACCAATGTGTTTGGAACCGTGAATCTGCTGAATGTGGCCAAGAAAGCTTGGGCTGGAGCCTTAGATCAACACCTGTTCTACCATGTCTCTACAGACGAAGTCTATGGTTCTTTGCATGATGGAGGATTTTTCTTGGAGACGACTGCCTACGATCCACAGTCACCCTATTCTGCATCTAAAGCAGCTTCAGATCACTTTGTAAGGGCCTATGCAAATACCTACAAAATGAAAACGGTGGTGTCCAACTGCTCCAACAACTATGGTCCCAACCATTTCCCGGAGAAGCTGATTCCGCTTTGTATCCATAACATCAAGAATAACAAGCCTTTGCCAGTCTATGGGAAAGGAGAGAATGTGCGTGATTGGTTGTTTGTAAAGGATCATGCGCGTGCCATTGATGTGGTATTCCATAAAGGAAAGCCAGGGGAGACCTACAACATTGGCGGCTTCAACGAGTGGAAAAATATCGACATTGTGCGCTTGTTGTGCCAAAAGATGGATGGCAAGCTTGGCCGCGAGGAGGGCGCTTCAGAGAAGCTGATCACTTTTGTGCAGGATCGTGCTGGGCATGATTTGCGTTATGCCATCGATGCTACCAAGATTCAGCAGGAGTTAGGCTGGGAACCGAGTTTGCAGTTTGAAGAAGGAATAGAGCTGACGATTGACTGGTATTTGGCGAATGAAGCTTGGCTAAATCGAGTGACCTCAGGAGCTTACCAGACTTACTACGAAGATCTTTACGGAAACAAATAAAAAAAGCCCTTTTAAGGGCTTTTTTTATGGGTGCAATTAGTATAGAGTTCTGAAGCGAATGGTACCTGGAATATTCTTTAGGGCTTCAATCGCATCGGGATCGTATACTTTGTCTATGTCTGTGATCACGTAGCCAATCTTTTCATTGGTTTTGAGGTATTGACCTACAATGTTGATGTGATAGTTGGCCAGTACAAGATTGATTTTTGCCAATACACCGGGTTCATTCTGGTGCAGGTGAATCAGTCGATGCGCATCTTTCAAGAATGGAAGCTGGATATTGGGGAAGTTGACCGAGTTGTAGGTGTTTCCTGTATTGACATATTCCATGATTTTGCCAGGCACAAATCGGGCTATATTTTCTTGAGCCTCCAGGGTGCTGCCTCCAATATGTGGGGTAAGGATGGTATTTGGCAATCCCTTGAGTTCTGATTCGAAGCCCTCTTTGTTGTTTTTCGGTTCCTCCGGGAATACATCTACTGCACAGCCTCCGATATGTCCGGAAAGAATGGCAGCTCTAAGTGCGGGTATGTCCACCACATGTCCTCGGCTCAGGTTGAGCAGGAGAGCACCGGGCTTCATTTTTGAGATTTTTTCCTGATCGATGAGGCAGCTGTTGTCTTTTCTACCATCCACGTGTAGGGTGATGACATCGCAGGTAGCCAATAATTCATCCAAGGAGTTCATCTTGGTGGCGTTTCCGAGTGCTAGTTTTTCAATGACATCGTAATAGAAGACATTCATACCTAGGTTTTCGGCAAGGACAGAGAGCTGAGCGCCAATGTTGCCATAGCCAACGATTCCTAGTTTTTTACCGCGAATTTCAAAGGAACCCGTCGCTGATTTGTCCCAGATCCCTTGGTGCATTCCGACGGATTTGTCTTGGAACCTGCGCATCAAGAAAATGATTTGTGCGATGGCCATTTCTACGACGGAGCGGGTGTTGGAAAATGGAGCATTGAAAACTGCAACCCCTCTTTTTTGGCATTCTTCTAGATCAATCTGGTTGGTCCCGATACAAAAAGCACCAATTGCCAATAGGCGATTCGCATTTTCTAATACCTTTTTTGTGACTGTAGTTTTGGAGCGTATGCCAAGGATTGAGATAGTGCGAATCTTTTCACAGAGCTCTTCCTCACTCATTGCACCCGAAGCTACCTCTACTTGGTAACCTTCTTCTTTGAGGAGTTCAAGGGCAATGGGGTGCACATTTTCAAGAAGGAGCACCTTAATTCTGCTTTTTGGGTAGGAAAACTTCGTATTGAGTTTGTTGATGTAGAGGATCTCATCAAAGCTTGGTGCGATGTGATCTGCTTGGCTGGTAACTTTTGGACGGCTTACATTTTCGGTAAAGGCATAAAATTTATTGGCTAATCCAGAAGCCTTAATTTCGTAGTCGGTGTAGCCATCTCCGATGACATAGATGTCTCCATCCAAGTTGATGTCACGGATGGTTTCCGATTTGCCATTATTTTTTGATAGGGGATTTTCTCGATTGAAATCGATGATTTTTCCACTCTCGTCGTATATCAAATCATTTGCAAAGACATTTTCCTGCTTAATTCCGTACTCGGTTACGATGGGGATGATAAAATCCTTGAAGCCATTGGAAATGATAAAGACATCGGCTGCATTATCCTTCAACCAATCCTTGTTTCGCTCAAAGGATTTGGAAACTTTTTGCTTCAAAATGATGATCAATTCTGCAATTTGACTTTTACTGGCTTGAAGAATATTGAGTCGTTGTTCTAGACTTTCTCTAAAAGTGAGGCTACCATCCATTCCTTTGTCGGTGATATCCTTGATGGCTTGTAATTTTTCCTTTTGTTGGGGATCAACTGAAAGGCTGATTTCTCCCAGGATATCTAAAGCCTCTACTCGGGTAAAGGTACTGTCAAAATCAATGATGAATTTTTTGGTTTTTGGCATGGAGCAGCTAAAATTATAAACAGTAAAATTAATGGATTGTCAAAAAAAGTGACCATTTATTCCTGTATTTGTTACGAATCTTTTTTGTTTTTGAGTTCCTGGAAATTTTAGGTTATTAGAGAATTAAACAAGCGATGGGCTTGAATGGTTTATTTTTGTCTTTTTCTAAATGAAGGAAGAGTCTGTCTAAAAATTACTTTTGAGGCAAAGACTTTTCACCTATTTTTGAATCTCAGGTTGCATTAAGAATTAAAAGTGCACGGTAACGCGCTTGATTGGTGCAACCCCTAGTTTTACTTTGTCAACTACCTATTCGAACGATGAAATTGAACGCTAAAATTTTAATGATTGCGCTTGTTGCTGGCCTTGCTGCTTGCCAAAAAACGGGCATTGTGTCTCAAAAAACCACCTACGAATTGGTAGGCGAAGCCAAGTCGGTTCCTGGAAACTATGGGGATGTGGTGAAAGAAGCGGGTGTAGTCACTCCGGCAATTCTTCTTCAAAAAGTGGAATCTGCTGGAACTTTTACAGGAAAAGTTTCTGGACAAATTAAGGAGGTATGTACCAACAAAGGCTGTTGGTTTGCCATGGAGTTACCAAATGGATCTAGCATGCGAGTTACTTTTAAAGATTATGGATTTTTTATCCCCACCAACTCCCAAGGATTTCCCATTACGATAGAAGGGGTGGCTACCTTGACCGAAACCGATGTGGAAACCTTACGGCACTATGCAGAAGATCAGGGAAGATCCAAGGAGGAGGTTGAGGCCATCACCTCACCAAAAAAAGAAATCACTTTTGAAGCTTCAGGAGCCTTAATTAAAGCCAAATCCTGATGGCTCTGGCTTTAGATAATTTGAGAGTAGGGAGGGTTTATCGACTGGTCAACCAGGGCGAAATCCGGAAAATTGAGGTCATGTCCCGGCTTCCTGGGGAAGATTTCAGGATTAAGGATTTGGATACCCTGGAGTACTATACCTTGCACGAGTTGCTGCAATGGGGCAAGGGCAAGGATTACGATCTGGAGGAATTGCGCTAAGGGGCGAAATTTTATTTTTTTGATTTTTTAATAAACCAGAACTTCCTAGGTATTCCTGCGTAACAAAAGTCACAGCAAGAATTCTCCTGTTCGGCTAGATTTACGTACTTATTTTTCAATTATGTCAAAAAGCTTAGCTGCGGCCATCGCACAGGCCAAGTGTCCAAAATGCAGACAAGGAAATATGTTTCCAGTCTCTCCCTTTAGTTATCGAAAACTATCGGTTATCCATTCGCGATGCGAAGTTTGTGATGCCAGTTTGGTTCCTGAACCGGGATTCTACGATGGTGCGATGTACATCAGCTATGCCTTTTCGGTTGCGCTAATGGTCACATCTTTGGTGGCCATCAATGTATTGGTCGCTGAACCCAAACTTTGGATGTATTTGACTTCAGTAGTGGTACTCACTATTTTTTTGATGCCTGCCATGCTTCGGTATTCCAAAACCTTGTACCAATATGGAATGGGCAAATTGAAGTACCGAGGATATTGATTTCGTAAGCAGGTTTGCTTGATAAGACCCTGTTTTTTTGTACCTTTTTGCTTTGGAAAAAATAGGATGAAAAAATTTTTGAAGAAGTTCCTCATTTACAGCATGGGTTATTTTTACCTGGTAGCAGGTGTCAACCATTTTGTGACTCCCGATTTTTACCTTCCGCTCATTCCACCTTTTTTTCCCATGCCAGAGCTAATCAACATTCTTTCTGGTGTTGCTGAGGTGCTATTGGGTATAGGGGTGTTGTATTTGCCTACCCGTAAGCGCGCTGCTTGGGGTATTTTCGGGATGCTGATTTGTTTTATTCCGTCCCACGTGTATTTCATTCAGGTAGGTTCTTGTATTGAAGGAGTCCTCTGTGCTCCCGAATGGATGGGTTGGGTTCGTTTGTTGGTTTTTCATCCCATTCTGCTTTTTTGGGCGTATTGGGTAAGTAAAAATGATAGTGTAGGAAATTGATTTTTAGTTAATTACGAGCAGCAAGAGGTCGTTTTTTTTTCTTTACCAATACATTTAGTTCGCTCCATTTATCGCATTTTTTTTTCGAATTGATTTTGATTTGTATATGCTTATATACTATTTGTTACGATTACTAACAAAAATGATTGAAAAGCAAACCTTTGATTGGTATCTTTCGTTATAGGTTTAGTTTCGACACAAAAAAATGGAATCGATTTTAAAGAAAATACGGGTTGATGTAAACAGTAATCTGTTTCTAAAAGACCCATTTAGTTCGGAGTTAGGCGTGCTAATTGTTCAAGAAGGCGCTCACCTTATTCAGGAATTGGGAATGGAGCACTTCACTTTTAAAAAATTAGGCGCTAAGATTGGAAGTACAGAGGCAGCTATTTACCGGTACTTTGAAAACAAGCACAAGTTGCTTTTGTATCTGAGTGCATGGTATTGGGCTTGGTTGGAACATAATTTAGTTTTTGGCACTGCCAATCAATCTGATCCAGTGGGCAGGCTATCCGTTGCAATTCGATTGCTTGTGGAGGGCCCGATTTACAAGCAAAATGATTTTCTAGACCCAGAAATTTTAAGAAGTATAGTGATCAATGAATCTATCAAAGGATTCTTGACCAAGGAGGTTGATTTGGAGCATGAGTCTGGGATTTTTTCCCAGGTATATAAATTTGGAGACCGAGTTTCTGCCATAATTGGAGAGATCAATCCGGATTACCTCTATCCCAAAACCTTAGTATCTACAATTCTTGAGTCTAGCCTATTGCAGAACTTCAATTCCCAGCATTTACCGGGAATGCTGGATTCAGGTCCCGATAGCAAAGACCGTTATCAATTCTTTTTTCAACTCGTGACCAAAGCCATTCACTGATGCAGCGCGAACAAGAATTAACACCGATCAGACGATTTTTCAATATTCTCAAAGAAGAGAAAAATCAAGTCTATGCCATTTACTTCTATGCGATTTTAAATGGGTTGATTACGCTCATCTTGCCTTTGGGTATTCAGGCCATCCTCAACTTTATTCTTGGGGGTAGAATTACTACTTCTTGGATAATTTTAGTGGTTATTGTGGCTGCAGGGGTAATTTTTGGTGGTTTTTTACAAATCTCCCAACTTCAGATTATGGAGAAATTCCAGCAGCGAATTTTCTCGAAATCTGGACTTTCTATTGCCTACCGTTTGCCACGAATCAAAACTGAAATACTTCATGGCAAATATGCGCCTGAAATCGTGAATCGGTTCTTTGATACAGTGAGCTTGCAAAAAGGAATGGCGAAAATCTTGATTGATTTCTCTGCTGCGCTTCTTCAAGTGGTTTTCGGACTTTTATTGCTTTCATTTTACCATCCTGCTTTCATCGTATTTGGCTTAGGTTTATTTGGGATTTTGGCCCTAATCTTTTATTACACCGCTCCAAAAGGAATGGAAACTGCCATCCAGGAGTCTTCCTATAAATACCAAACAGCCTATTGGTTGGAAGAAGTAGGGAGAACCTTGAATTCATTTAAACTGGTAGGAACCACACAACTTCCCATCCTGAGAGCCGACAAGCTAATTCAAAAATACGTTCAGTTTAGATCGCAACACTTTAATGTATTGATTTTCCAATACAAGGTGATGATTGCATTTAAGGTACTAATTGTTACCAGTTTATTGATCGCAGGTAGTTTGCTTTTAATTAATGATCAAATCTCTATTGGACAATTCGTTGCGGCAGAAGTAATTATTATTCTCGTGGTCAATTCGGTGGAGAAACTCATTCTTTCCTTGGAAACAGTCTACGACACCTTAGTATCCATTGATAAGCTTGGTCAAATAATGGATTTGGACTTGGAACACCATGAGCCTCATGAAAAAGTGATAGACCCTACTTCAGAAGGTATCAAGTTTAGCATGGAGGATGTGGTTTTTCAACCCGCAGATTCACACCAGCCACTATTGTCTGGAGTGACCTTTACGATTGCGCAGGGTAAGAAAGTAGTCGTAACTGGAAAGAGTGGAAGTGGAAAAAGTGCCATGATGGCTTTATTTTCTGGTCTTTACGAAGAGTACCAGGGAAAAGTATTAGTCAATGACCTGTCTTTGGAATACATCAACTTGGAGAAATTCCGGGGTATGGTTGGTGATTTTCTTGAGCTTCAACAGATTTTTCACGGTACCATCCTTGAAAATATCTGCATGGGAAGAGATTATACCCAAGAGCAATTGGAATCCCTCATTGCCCTAGTTGGGTTGAAAGACTTTATCTACCAAGCACCTATGGGATTGGAAGCCGTTCTTCAGCCTGAAGGCAAAGGTTTATCTAAAACCATCGCGCATCAGATTTTGCTTGCTAGGGGGTTTGTGGGGCAACCGAAGGCTTTGATTATGGAGAATATCCTAAACTATGTGGATCCTACTGTTAAAGCCAAGGTAATCGACTATGTAATGAAAGGGCCTTGGACCTTGATTATGATTTCGGATGAACCAAAGGTGCAGCAGTTGGCTGACGAGGTGATCGTAATGGATCAAGGCAAGCTTGCTTTTCAAGGAAAATTTGAGGACTACCGTACTTTCAAAAACTAATTGGCTATGTTGAATATTTCAAAAAACACCATCAAAGACTCAAGTCCTTTCATTGGTGCCAAAAGCTTGGAAATCACACTCCCAAAAAGGGAGAGCAAGAAGCGATTGAAAATTTTGATATGGGTGATTGTTGCTTTTTTTCTGATGCTCTTCTTGCCATGGACACAGAATATTCGTTCCAAGGGCCTAGTTACAGCGCTGCGTCCTGACCAGCGTCCGCAGACAATTCATTCCATTATTGCTGGACGAATTGAGAAATGGTATGTGGCTGAAGGCGATTATGTAGCGGCAGGGGACACTATCTTGCGGATTTCAGAAGTAAAGGACGAGTATTTTGATTCCTTGCTACTTCCGCGAACGCAGCAGCAGGTGGATGCCAAAACGCAAGCTGCACAGTCCTATGGGGAGAAAGTAGGAGCTTTGGAAAACCAAATTTCTGCGCTTGAGCAAAATAATATCCTCAAGTTGCAGCAAGCACGAAACAATTTGAAGATTGCTGAATTGAAGGTACAGTCCGACAGTATGGAATTGGTGCAGGCCAAAGTCAATTACGATATCGGAAAGTTTCAATTGGATCGTGCGGAACAACTTTTAAAAGAAGGGTTGATTTCTGTTACTACTTTGGAAGGTAGAAGACTCAAGTTCCAGGAGGTTCAAGCAAAGTTGATTGGCTCTGAAAACAAATTTCTGAGCAGCAAAAACGAGTTTATTACTTCCCGAATTGATTTGAGCGCCATAGACAATGAGTTTAAAGACAAGGTTGCCAAGGCAAATTCCGATAAATTCACGGCTTTGTCCTCTCAATTTGATGCAGAAGCTACGGTAACTAAGCTTGAGAACCAGTACTCCAATTATGAGCAGCGGGCGCAGTACCGGTATATCCTAGCACCGCAAAATGGATACATCGCCAAAGCCATTCAGGTAGGAATCGGTGAAACCATCAAGGAGGGGGCTGAAATCGTAAATATTGTGCCTGCAGATGCTGAATTGGCAGTTGAAATGTATGTACAGCCAGTGGACTTGCCCTTGGTTCAGCCTGGAAATAAGGTTCGTTTCATCTTTGATGGTTGGCCCGCAATCGTCTTCTCGGGATGGCCTCAGCTTTCCAACGGAACTTTTGGTGGAGTAGTCATTGCGATTGACCAGTTTGCCGGTCCTACAAATCAATACCGTGTATTGGTTACCGAAGATCCAGAGGAAGAGGGCTGGCCAGATTTATTGCGCATGGGTTCCGGTGCTGAAGGCATCGCCTTGTTCAATGATGTGCCCGTATGGTATGAAATCTGGCGACAGCTCAATGGCTTCCCTGCAGATTACTATTCTCAAGAAGAAAAAGATAAAACTGCTTCTGCCAAGTAATGAAAAAAGTAGCACTACTCTTCTTCTGGCTCGTGTCTTCGGCTTCACTTTTGGCTCAAGAAATTCAAAAGTTAAGCTTTGAAGATTACATGCTATGGGTTCAAGACTATCATCCCATTGCCATCCAAGCAGATCTTAACCTTCGCTTAGGTCAAATGGAGGTGCGTAAAGCGCGTGGGGGTTTTGATCCCATGCTGTATGGCAACCTAGATAAAAAGGAGTTTAACCAATCCACTTACTTCGAAAAGAGAGAGGCAGGCGTACTCGTGCCTACTTGGATGGGGGTGGAGCTGATGGGTAATTTTGAGCAGAACTCCGGAGCTTTCCTCAACTCGGAAGGTAACGTGCCCACCAATGGGCTACTTTCAGCGGGTGCTGCTGTAAATTTAGGACAGGGGTTGCTTTTGGATGATCGTAGAGCTACGCTTCAAAAGGCACAACTCTATGCCCAAGCTACAGAAGTGGAGCGCCTTAACTTCAGAAATGAACTGAATCTTCAAGCAACCGCTGCCTATTGGAAGTGGGCGGCAGCTTACGAGAATAAATTGGTCCTTGAAGAAGGAGTGAAGCTGGCAAAAATTCGATTTGATGGAATTAAACGCAGTTACGAACTAGGTGATCAAGCGGCGATTGATACCGTAGAGGCCCTGTCACAATTGCTGAATAGAGAATACCGCTTGCAGCTTGCCGAGAATACGTTTTTCGAAAATACGCAGGTGTTGAATACCTTTTTATGGAATGATTCAGGAGAACCGATGCTTCTTGAATCGGGAGTTTTTCCTCAACCCCTATCCCAATTTCTAAATGCTGCCCCTGATGCAGAGGATTTGCGGGCTTTGGTGGTTAGGCATCCAGAATTGTTGCTCACAGATTTTGACTTAGCAAGCTTGAAGGTCGAGAAGCGATTGCAGACGCAGGAATTGCTTCCTGTAGTCAAGCTGAAATATAACTTCCTAACCGAGGAGTTGGCAGATGCCAATCCTTCCCCTCTTTTTGAGAACAATTACAAATGGGGATTAACGGTGTATACGCCTTTGTTTTTACGAAAGACGAGAGGGGAACTGGGAAGCACCAAGGCGAAACTAGAAATCAAGCAAACAGGTAGAAATTTGAAGGAGCAGCAGCTCAGAACAAAGTTGGAGACAGAACTTAACTCTTGGAATCTATTGAATCAACAGGTGCGTACTCTTGGAGAAAATGTAAAGAGCTTGGAGGCCTTACTCTCCGGAGAAACCCGTCGTTTTGAGATTGGAGAAAGTAGTCTATTTTTAGTCAATGCACGCGAAGTAGCGGTTTTTGACGCGAGAGTTACCTTGAACGAGCTTTCTTCTCGGCTTCAAATTGCCTATGCAAAGGCTAGATTTGCGGCTGGGGTCGGCTTTGCCGAAAACTAAGACTTCCCGTTTAACTTGGAATAGGCGAGTTCAAGGCTGATTCGATCTTCGATCCCAAACAATTCCTGACTTGCTTGAATGACTTTGTCTAATTCAGATGCATCACTAGCTTGAAGTTGCTTGAAGTACCGCTTGTTTTCTTCCGAGTCTCGCATCTGATCGGGGGATTGCAAGTGACCCATAAGCAGTGCCACTAAGCCTACTGTGATTCGAGGAGGTAGCATTCTCTTTTTTTCTAAAGAATAGGAGCAAATAGGTAACAATCGACTTTTGAACTTGGCAATGGATTGCAATGAAATGTCATTCAGTGCATGGGACATGAACGGATTTTTAAATCGGTCGAAGATGGCTGATGTATAGGCTCGAAGTTCATCCAAGGGCTGGTCTAAAAACGGAAATAGCTCCTCTTCTGCCAAGAGATTGAGTTCTTGAAGCCGACCGGGGTCCTGCACATATTCCTGAACGGTTTTAATTTGTTGTAACCTTCCTAGGGCCGCCATTAGGGTGTGTAACCCATTTAAAATGCTGATTTTGCGTTTGGTGTAGGAGAGGAGTGAGTCAGTGAGCACTACCCCTTTGCACTTTCGGAAAGGTAATTTTTTCAAATCTTGGTCACTTCCTTCAATTCCCCAAAAAAGATAGGGTTCTACCTGTACGGTGTAGGGAGCTACTTTTTCCGCGAGCTGCTTTGGAAATCCAGGCACAATCCGATCCACCAATGTATTGTGAAAACGACAGTTGAGATTGAGCCAATTCAAAAATTCAGCATCTAATTTCCATGCCGATGCATGCTGCTGGATTAAGCTTTTCAAGAAGTCTCCATTGTTAGGAATAAGTTCGCAAGGGAGGAGGATCGTTTTTAATTCTGGAGCTTGTTCAAAACGAGTGTAAAGCCATTGAGTAATCCTTCCTGGAAATGAGCTGGCGATTTGATCTTGGTCGCCTTCTTGACTCCAAACCAATCCCGCCTCAGTGACATTGGAAATGAGGTATTTCAGTTCTGCTGAACTAGCATATGAAAAGAACTTTTCAGAGTCCTGGGGTAAGCTGAGCCCATCCTTAATGCAGGTGATGGATTGAAATTTCTCGATGGTTTGGCCTTGATCCCTACCCGCTACATACACTTCGTAGGCATAGTCTTGTGTACGTAATCCTTCAAGGGTATTGCCATCGGTGCTTTGAACTAGGCAAACCTGTAGGGATTCACCTTGGCTATTTAGTTCTTCGATTAAGGGTTCAATAAAACCACGGAGGAAATTTCCTGTTCCAAATTGGAGAACCTGTATCGATTGACTATTCATTTTTTGTTAGTTTAACTTCGCAATTTAAACACTAAAAACTATGGCAGCCTACATGCTTGTTGAAGTAGCTATTCATTCACCCATGTTGTATGAAAAATACAAAGAAAAGACCCCTGCTAGTCTGCAAGCTTTTGAGGGAAAGTTTGTCCTGAGAGGTTTGCCAGTGGAGGCTTTGGAAGGTACTTGGGATCATGATCGGCTCGTTTTGTTGGAGTTTCCCAACCGAGAGAAGGCCTTGGCTTGGTATCATTCTCCGGCTTATCAAGAAGCCAAACAAATCCGTGATAAGGCTTCTACAGCTCGGTTTTTGTTAATCGGAGAGTAGGTAACTAGCTGTTTGACGGATGATTGAGACTCGGGGCAGGGTCATTAAAGGGAAACGCCTCTTTTCCAGGGGATGAAATCAAAATTCCGTTTTTCCTCCGCCTTGGTTTGTATTTGACCACTCGCCACCGCAACTAGAAACTCCATTAATCTTTCTCCTGCAGTTGCCGGTGTTTCCTCTCCAGAAATGATGGTGCCTGCATCGAAGTCGATGATATCGGGCATTTTCAGCGCCAGTTTTGTATTGGAGGCCACCTTGATTACAGGGCAAATTGGATTTCCTGTAGGGGTACCTAATCCGGTAGTAAATAGAATTAAATTGGCACCGCTTCCGGCAAGGGCTGTGGTGCTCTCCACATCATTTCCAGGAGTACACAGGAGATTGAGACCTGGATTGGTAATGTATTCTGGATAGTCCAAAACATCCGAAATAGGTGCGGTACCTCCTTTTTTGGCGGCGCCACAAGACTTAATCGCATCTGTGAGGAGTCCGTCTTTGATGTTTCCTGGGCTCGGGTTTTTGTCAAATCCGCTTCCAACCCGTTTGGCGGAAGCATTGTAGGTTTCCATCAGGTGTACAAATTTTTTGGCAAGCTCTGGACGAGTACATCTGTTGATTAGGTCTTGCTCTGCTCCGCATAATTCCGGAAACTCAGATAGAATGGCTGTACCTCCCAAGGCTACTACTACATCCGACACATGTCCAAGGGTTGGATTGGCCGAAATGCCCGAAAATCCATCTGATCCACCGCACTCCAAGCCGACCACCAGTTTACTGAGGGGTGCTGGCTCTCGGAAACACTGGTTCGCTAGCTTCAATCCATCTATTGTATCTTTTACAGCCTTTGAAAGTAAGGCATGGGTCGTTCCTTCTTGCTGCTGCTCACAGATCATCACGGGTTTTTGGCAATTCAGAGATGCAAGCTTTTCTTGAAGTAAGCCTACTTGGGCATTTTGACATCCCAGACTCAATACGGTGGCACCAGCTACATTGGGGTGGTGGATGTACCCCGCAAGGAGACTACAAAGTGCAGAAGCATCATCTCTAGTGCCTCCACAGCCCATGCTATGGGTTAAGAATCGGATGCCATCCACTTGCGGGAAAAGTCTATTGCGTTCTATCTCCAAGGTAGCGCTTGTATCTGCTAGTGCTGTTCCACTTTTATCACCAGCGATTAGGGCCTTAATTTGCAGTTCGTAGGGATTGGGCTGCGCAAACCCGAGTGCATTTTCAAAAGCCTCTTGCAGCAGTTTGATGTTGGTGTTTTCACAAAATACGAGAGGTAGTACCAACCAATAATTGGCGGTACCTACCTGCCCATCTTCTCGATGGAAGCCTAAAAAAGTTTTGTCTTTCCAATGGGCTACCTCAGGCTGCCTTCTAGCTTCTGTTTTTAGTTCTAAAGAATAGGCTTGGGTTTTGTGTTGGATGTTTTCCAAAGTAAGGGCAGCCCCTTTATTGATTTTTTGAGTTGCTTCCGCCACTACGGTGCCGTACATTAAAATTTCGTCACCAGGAAAAAAATCCTGAAGTGCAAATTTATGCTTGGCTGGAATGAATTGCCGTATTTCGAGGGAATGCAATTCGAGCTTTACCTGCTCCCCAGGAGTTAAGTCGCAGAGGGCTACGCCGACATTATCCAAAGAATCTAATAGGAGTGCGGTGTTATTCATCGTAATTATTTCTTATTTTGGTCAAATTAGATAAAAAATTTATTCTTCCATGAAGAAAATTATCACTCTTGGTGAAGTCATGCTACGGCTCAGTCCTCCTGGAAACCAGCGTTTTTTTCAAGCACAGGATCTTGAAATGGAGTTTGGAGGCTCAGAAGCAAATGTAGCTGCAGCTTTGGCCTATTGGGGTATGGATGTCTCACACCTCACCGCCTTTCCAGACCATGAGTTGGGATGGGCTGCTGCCGGTAAGCTTAGAAAGAATGGGATTGATACCCGTGCCATTTCCTTTAAACCAGGTAGGATGGGCATCTATTTTTTGGAGCATGGAGCCATGCAGCGAAGTTCTCAAATAATCTACGATCGAGCAGATACTGCCTTTGCCAATTTTGAAGGCGAAGACTTGGATTGGGATTCAATTTTGGAAGGGGTGTCTTGGCTACATTGGTCGGGAATTACGCCTGCACTCTCTCAAAAATGTGCAAACCTAACCTTGGTTGCCCTTCAAAAAGCCAATGAAAAAGGTATACGGGTAAGTGGAGACTTGAATTACCGAAGCAATTTATGGCAATACGGCAAGGCCCCTCATCAAGTCATGCCCCAGCTAATGGAGCTGACGCACATCATGATTGCCGGCACACGAGATTTTAGACAATGTCTCAATGAAGAATTCAAGAGCTTTTCGGATACCAAGAAAATGGCCTTTGACCGTTTTTCGAAGTTAGATTACTTAGTCAAAACAGAACGTATTTCCCATAATTCCTCTGTTAACACCCTGTCTGCGAGCCTTTATGGACGAAAAAAATCTTACAATTCAAAAAGCTACGAATTGACTCACATCGTGGACCGAGTAGGATCTGGCGATGCTTTTGCAGGAGGTTTGATTTATGGATTACTGCACTTGAGTCCCAAAGAAGCCATTGAGTTTGCCATGGCGGCTGGTGTGCTCAAGCATAGTGTTCCTGGAGATATATTGTACTGCTCTCTCCAAGAAATTCAAGAGTTGGTGGCAGGTGAAGGCAATGGAAAAATAAAACGATGATGCGGAATCCAAGTCCATTTATTCGGCGCATGCATGCAGGAGGAATGATGCCCATTTTTTTTCATCCAGAAGAAAAAGTATGCTTGGAGCTAGTAGGAGCCGCTTATGAAGGCGGTGTTCGGGTCATTGAGATGGTTAATCGTGGAAAAGAAGCCAAGGCCATTTTCCCAAAGATTAAGGAGCTTGTCGACCAACTTCCAGGGATGTATCTGGGAGTGGGCACCATCTACCATCCTGAAGAGGCTGAACAGTTTTTAGATATGGGTGCAGAATTTATCGTGGCACCCGTGATGAATCCTGCCTTAGGCGAGTATTGTAAAGGACTAGACGTTCCTTGGATACCAGGTTGTGGAACAGTCTCGGAGGTATTTTTCGCACAGGAGTTAGGAGCGGAGCTGGTGAAGATGTATCCGGCCAACTTGTTGACTCCCGCATTTATTACTGCGGTACATGCCGTGATGCCTACCATAGAGCTCATTCCCACTGGGGGAGTGGAACCCACGCTACCCAGTATCAAAAGTTGGTTTGATGCGGGTGCACTTTGTGTGGGAATGGGTTCCCAGTTGTTTCGAAAAGAGGACATTGCCGCAGGCAACTATTCCAAAATCTCTCAGACCATAGCCCAGGTAATGGCTCAAATCGCTTCACTTCGAAACCCATCCTAATGCTAATGACCCGAAGAATAGTTTTTGTTTTCCTTGCTCTTGTCCTTGCTCTTGGGGGCTGCCAATTGGATACTGGAGTAAAAGTCATCAAGATGGGGCATGCCCAGGTGGTATCGCATCCCGTGCACCAGGCGATGGTATTTCTTGGAAAGCGACTGGAAGAAAAATCAGGGGGGAAAATAAAAGTAAAGGTATACCCCAACCAACAGTTGGGCACCGAACGCGAGCTACTCGAATTGTTGCAAATTGGAAGCGTGGGGATGACCAAGGTTTCTGCCGCTTCTTTGGAGGCTTTTTCTCCGGAGATAAGTGTGCTGGGCTTGCCTTATTTGTTTCGAGATGATGCCCACATCACGCAAGTATTGGAAGGAGAGATCGGCAAAGAATTGCTCTTGAGTACCGAAAAGTATTGGTTACGTGGTTTGTGTTTTTACGATGCAGGAAAGCGAAGTTTTTACAGTAAAACCAAACCCATAGCCACGCCTGCTGATTTGGCGGGACTGAAAGTTAGGGTTCAGGAATCCAAAATGGCAATCAACATGGTTCGTGGCATGGGAGGTTCGCCCACCCCGGTGTCCTATGGAGAGCTCTACACTGCTTTGCAGCAAGGCATTGTGGATGCCGCAGAGAACAATCCTCCCAGTTTTTACAATTCGAGGCATTACGAAGTTTGCAAGTATTACTCTATCGACGAGCATACAGCGATTCCTGATGTTGTCTTGGTGAGCACCAAGGTCTGGAGTGAACTGAGTCCTGAAGAACAGGTTTGGTTGCAGGAAGCAGCAGTTGAATCTGCAGTCTACCAGACCAAACTTTGGAAGGAGGCGGTAGAAGAAGCACTTCGTGAGGTACAAAAAGCTGGGGTAGAGATCAGTTATCCCTCCAAGGAACCTTTCTTAGAAAAAGTTTCTGCGGTGTATGCGCAAGTATTTCAAGAACATAAACAGTTGGAAGCATTGGTTCAACGAATTCAACAGACGAAGAAATGAAATTGAAATTAACACTAGATCGATCCATTCAAGTCATCATTGCCGTTTTGATGGGGGTGATGGTCCTGAATGTGACCTGGCAGGTTTTTTCCCGCTATGTATTGGGTGACCCGAGTTCATTTACTGATGAATTGGCTCGATACAGCATGATTTGGTTGGGACTTTTGGGTGCAGCCTATGTATCCGGCAAGCAGGGTCATTTGGCTATTGATGTGTTGGTAGAAAAGATAAAGGGTAAAAACCTCTTTTATTTGCAGCTATTTATCCATGCGATGGTTATTTTTTTCGGAGCCGTAATTATGGTAGGCGGCGGGGCTAACTTGGTTTACATTTCACAGTTGCTGCAGCAAAAATCAGCCACTCTTCAAGTTCCCTTGTCTTGGGTGTATGCCATGGTACCTATTTCTGGAGTTTTAGTGGTGTATTACCATAGTTTTCATGTGGTTCAATTGATTAAAAGCCAAGAATAACCATGGAATGGATCGCAATTATAATCTTGGTTTTAAGTTTTGTATCGCTTTTACTCCTGGGTGTTCCAGTAGCCTGGAGCTTGGGTCTTTCTAGTTTCTTCACGCTGCTTGTATCTGTGTCAGCTATGCCTGCTGCTACCACAATTGCACAGCGAATGGCTACTGGCTTGGATAGTTTCTCCTTGTTGGCCATTCCATTTTTTGTATTGGCTGGGGAGATCATGAATAAAGGGGGGATTGCGAATCGATTGATAGATTTTGCAAAAGGGCTTACGGGTAAACTCCCGGGTGGGCTTTTGTATGTCAATATCATTGCAGCCATGCTTTTTGGAGCAATTGCTGGTTCGGCCGCTGCTGCAGCCTCAGCCTTGGGTAGTATTTTGGGAAAGCGTATGGACGATGAAGGATATCCCAAAACTCTGGGTGTGGCGGTCAACATCACCTCATCCACAACGGGATTGATTATTCCTCCTTCCAATGTATTGATCATTTATTCTTTGGCTAGTGGTGGAGTTTCCATTGCAGCACTTTTTGTAGCGGGATACCTACCTGGAATTCTGTTGGGTGTTTCCTTGATGATTTGCGCAGCTATTTTTATCAAGAAGAATAAGCTTCCCTATGCGGAAGCTGTAAGTTTTGGGTATTTGATCAATGCTTTTTGGAGAGCGGTGCCAAGCCTTTTTCTCCTTATCCTGGTGATTGGAGGGATTGTTGCTGGGGTTTTTACTGCTACTGAAGCCTCTGCAATCGCAGTCGTCTATACCTTATTGCTTTCCTT
>CAMCBC010000006.1 GCA_945872775.1 Spirosoma fluviale
ACCTACCCCTGATTTGGCAATCACCACAGCTTGCCCTTTTAAGTTGCCCGTGTAGAAGGTAAGTCCCCCATATTGTTCTTCTTTTTTGTCCTTTAAGGAATCCAACAAAATGGCGATTTCCTGATCCAAAGCACCCAAGATGGCGGTACGTTGCGCAGTAGCGCCTAGGGAGAGAAGGAGGAAAAGGACTACTAACGAAAGTGTTTTCATAGGGCTAAAAAGAAAATCGAAAGTAGGCTAATCCAAATTAAAATGGGGTGAATTTCTATTCTTTTTCCCGCTGCGAATTTCAAAAAGGTGAAGGCGATAAAGCCAAAAGAAATGCCAATGGACAAGCTGTAGGTAAAGGGAATGAGCACAAGAGTCAAAAAGGAGGGCAGGGCTTCCTCGGGGTTTTTCCAATCGATTTGCGTGAGTGGCAAGATCATAAAAGAGCCCACGAGCACCAAAGCGATGGAACTTGCAATGGATGGGATAATGGACAAAAGGGGAGAGAAAAACAAGAAGGGAAGGAAGAGCAAGCCTGCAGTGATGGCAGTAAGGCCCGTTCTGCCGCCAGCGGAGATTCCCACCGCCGACTCGATGTAGGCAGTGCCCGAACTGCTACCAACCAATCCTGCCACAAGTGTAGCTAAAGAATCCGTAAGCAGAGATTTTTGCATGTTCTGAGGGTTGCCTTCTGCATCCTTGAGACCTGAAGCCTCTGCCAAGCCTACAAAGGTGCTGATTCCATCAAAAAGCAGGGTGAAGGTAAAGACAAAAATTACGGGCAGGTAACTGTAGCGAAGTGCACCTAGGAGGTCCGCTTTTCCCACCAAACTGAAGTCAGGCCAGGAGAAAATTCCGGTGTAGTTGACGAGGGTGGATGCCCCTCCAGAAATAGCAGTTGCGTCACCCCACCAGCGCCCTATCGGCCAAGCGAGCAGGGTGGTAAAGGCGATGCCAAAGAGTAGTGCGCCTGGAACTTTCCGAAGGGTCAAGGCCCCAGTGAAGAGCAAGCCCGCAAGAAAGGTTAGGGTTGTCGGATCTTTGAAAGAGGCCATGCTCACCAAGGTGGCTGGGTTGGCCACAATGAAATCGGCATTCTGAAAGCCAATGAAACAAATGAAAAGCCCAATGCCAGCAGATACAGAATGACGTAGGGAACTGGGTATGGCACGAATGATTTTTTCTCGGGTATTGAATAGGGAAAGGAGGAGAAACAACACGCCGGACCAGAAAACCGCACCCAAAGCTTCTTCAATCGTTAGTCCAAAGCCCAAGACTGCGGTGTAGGTGAAAAATGCATTGATGCCCATACCAGGAGCTACCACGATGGGGTTTTTGGCATAAAGCCCCATCATCAAGCTGCCAAAGGAGGACACCAATACTGTAGCGGTAACGACGGCAGAGAAAGGCATCCCTGTAGCCGAAAGTATCGCTGGATTGACGATGATGATGTAAAAACAGGCTAAAAAGGTGCTGACCCCTGCGAGAATTTCGGTTTTGGTGTTCCGCTTCATGGCCTCAAAATAGACAAATCCGCACTAGAATAAAAAATTTGATAAATAGGCTGTCAACTGTCCACCGTCCACAGTCGACAGCAAATTGTATTTATGGACTACAATTGACTGTGGACTGTCGACCGTCAACTGTTGACAAATAATTCAAAAAAACAATTACTGGAAGTTAAACACAATCGTCACTCCTTTTCTTCGAAGGGAGGAGATGACATCTCGGATTTCCGGGGCTGTTTTATCAGCCACATAGAGATTATTGATGCCGTGCGAGAAGCGGATCTCAGGGGCAAACTTGAAATACTTGAAGTAGATTTCAAATCCCATGCCTGCCTCTACCGTGAAGTCTCGTTTGGCGGTTACAATAGGATCAAGGTTGATTTCCTCTTGGGCCTTGGTATTGAACAAGTAGCTTCCTCCGCCAATAAAGTACATGCGGGTATTGTTGAACCGCATGGAGCGGTATTTGAATACCACTGGAAGCTCCACCATGGTTGCTTCATTGACCAGTTCTTCGGTTCGGTACCCAAGACCGGGTAAGGCAGTATTGTTTGAAGTATTGGGATAGGTTGCCGATGCGCCATCAAAGTAGTTGACGTCCAATTTGTACTCGTAAAAACCAATTTTTGGAGTAAAAATCAGGTTGACCTGGTCATGAAATCGTAAAATGCCAATAAAGCCCAAGGAAAAACCCGGCGTGAACTTGGGAAAGATGGAATGAACGGCTCCGGTGGCGGAATTTGCTGGATTGAGAAACTCAGGAGAGTAGCGAAGTTGGTAGCTCGCGGTATGTGCTCCAAGGAAGAAACCATAGGAGGTAAGCTTGTCATCCGAGCCTGAATTATTGGTGAGCCCGAAATACCCTTGCGCATTGCTTTGGGCCACTACACACAGCAGCAGGAGGCTTAGGACAATTACTTTTGCCCTACGTAGATGGAACTGATGCCAAAAGTGAGTGGTTTGCATACGGTGCTTTGAAAGCCTACTTTTTTTAATATGGTCAGAAAATTTTCTCCATCTGGAAAGGCTTCCACTGACTCGGGAAGGTAAGTATAGGCAGAATTGTCTTTGGATACAATTTTTCCGATTTGGGGAAGAATCACATTCGAATAAAACCCATAAGCTTGCTTCATCGGAAATGACCTGGGTTTGCTAAATTCCAAGATCACTGTTTTTCCTCCTGGCTTGAGGACACGGTACATGTCTGCCAATCCTTTTTCCAGATTTTCAAAGTTCCGAACTCCAAAGGAAACGATCACTGCATCGAATTTATTGTCTTCAAAGAGAAGTCCTTCGGAATCCCCGAGGTGCATTTCGATTTTTTCTTGAAGCCCACGCTTCACCATTTTCTTGCGGCCTTCGGAAAGCATGCCTTCGGAAATGTCCACGCCAATGATTTTGTCTGGGTTTAATGCCAATGCCTCGATGGCAAAATCACCCGTCCCGGTAGCAATATCCAGAATCAATTTCGGCGCATCTTTTTGGAGATGCTTAATGGCTTTTTTTCTCCAAATGATATCGATACCTAGACTCAATACATGGTTCAGCAAATCGTACTTCGGGCTGATGCTGTTAAACATTTCAGCTACCTGCGCTTTTTTAGGGTCTTGCTTATCTTTGTAGGGGAGGACGGTCATCACGATTCTTCTTTGGTGGCACAATATTACTACACAAACCCGAGGATATGAAAATTGTTGGAGGCCTTCCGGCAAAGTGCTTCCAAAATAAAAGCCTATTTTTGTATCCTATTTAAAAGTCATGATCAAAAAAGCCACCTTTTTAGTTAGCAATACTGACGTCACCAAGTGCCCAAAACCCGATCGTGCAGAGATTGCATTTATCGGACGCTCCAATGTAGGCAAGAGCTCCCTGATCAACATGCTTACCGGAGTGAAGGAGCTTGCCAAAACTTCCCAAAAGCCAGGTAAGACACAGCTGGTCAACCATTTCAACATCGATGATCGTTGGTATTTGGTGGATTTACCGGGATATGGATTTGCCAAAGTAAGCAAGGACAAGAAGGTGAAGTGGGAGAAAATGATCAGCAACTACCTGACTTCCCGTCCCAATCTTTGCGGGGTATTTGTGTTGATTGACAGCCGTTTGGAACCGCAAACCATCGATTTGGAATTTCTCAACTGGTGTGGGGAAGAAGATGTTCCGTTTGTAGTGGCTTTTACCAAAGCCGACAAGCAGTCCAAAACTCAGACGGACAAAAACGTAAAATCATTTTTGAATAAGCTGGTTGAGATTTTTGGCGATACGCCAGATTATTTCGTGACCTCCGCAGAAAAAGGCCAAGGCAAGGACGAGGTACTGCAGTACTTGGCGGATCTGGTGTCGGAATTTGAATCCCAGCGTACAAATTGATGGATACTGCTATATTTGCAGCCTGAATCCCTAAAGAATATGAATTTTAAAGACATTGCATCTGTAGCCGGAAAGCCGGGATTGTACAAAATCGTAAGCCCAACCCGCTCTGGCGTGGTGCTTGAAGCCTTTGACGAGAAAAAAACCAAATTGGTAGCAGGCATGTCTATGCGTGTGTCGGTACTAAGTGATATTTCGATTTACACCCTCACTGAAGAAGGAGCAGAACCTTTGGAGTCGGTGATGAAAAAAATCGAATCCAACTACCAAGGGGATACGGGAGTGGATGCGAGTGCTTCTGATGCGGAGTTGCGTGCCTTCCTAAAATCAGTATTGCCAGAATTTGATCAGGACCGCGTGTATGTGTCCGACATCAAAAAATTGAATGCCTGGTACACGATTATCCATAAAAACTGCCCTGAAGTACTTCAAGAGAGTTCATCCACTGAAAAAGAAGCCTAACACCTAGCCCCGTATCCACGGGGCTTTTTCATACCTTAGCGAGATGTCCACCCTTGCCGAAGAAACTTTTGCCCTGGTCACCCAAGAATTGGCCCTTCCTGAAATTAAGGAGGAGTTTGACGAGCAAAAAGCGGTGGCCGTAATCACCCAGGCCCTGAGACAGCTGCTTGACAAAAATCTGGAACGTCTCCTTCAAATTTGCTACCGGATAGACTTGTCAGAAAACACACTCAAAAAAATCCTTTCCGAATCTCCCCCTGAGCAGCTTGCCTCAGATCTGGCGCAAGCCTTGTGGGAGCGGCAGAAACAAAAAATCGTCCTCAGAAGACGCTACTCAGGCACGGAAGGCTCCGAGTAGGTCAAAAGCCACTTTTTTCCTTCCGAGGGATTGCGTATGTTTCGTTCAAATCTCTTTTTATGGCAAATCCCATCTGGATCATGACCTCTGCTTTTGATCAGCTATCTCTGGAGGAGACGGTTGAAAAAGCACTTCAAATAGGTGTTCAAGGACTAGATCTTTGCGTTTTCCGCAAGGATGGTACGCGAAATGATTTCGTGGCTACACACCTGGATTACCTGAATTTTGGTCCTCAGGAAGCGCAAAGCTTGCTGCGCCAGTTTAACCAAGCATCCCTTCGCTTGTCCATCGGAGCCTTTGAAAATCTCATCGGTGGAGATCCCATCCACCGTATTCACAACCAAAATCAC
This sequence comes from Spirosoma fluviale, assembly GCA_945872775.1. Classification (GTDB taxonomy): domain Bacteria; phylum Bacteroidota; class Bacteroidia; order Cytophagales; family Cyclobacteriaceae; genus Algoriphagus. The sequence continues at coordinate 5,037 of CAMCBC010000006.1, forward strand.
CTCCTCCGCCTGATCCGCATCGCCTACTTGTTGGGAGGTGATGATAACGATGTGACGGTAGGCACCTTTGTGGGCTACAATCACGAGCTAGGGAATGAAGAGGGAGGATTTGAGAAAAATCTACTAGAATACCAACGAATTTTTGGTCCCATCATTCGCTATGCGGCAAGCCTAGGGGTGACGGTGGTCTATGAAAACTGTCCCATGGAGGGTTGGAGAAGTTCGGGATATACGGGCACCTTCAATAACCTGAGCGGGGTCTTGGCAGCGCGCAAACTGATGTACGAGCTCGTACCTGAAAAAAATCACGGAGAGATCTACGATCCCTCCCACGATGTATGGCAGCATACCGACCCTGTGTCCGTGATGCAGCATACCGACATGAGCCGTGTACGGCGAATCCATGTGAAGTCCACCCGCAATGTATCCGATCCCTTCTGGGGAAATATGTATCCCATGCAGCAAATTCGGCCCGACTGGGCAGAGAAAGTAGGGATTACTTCCAGTAAAAACCCTTGGGACAGACACCACTACGAAGCCACGCTTCCAGGATTTGGACTAGGGGATTCCATGGATTGGAGAGCCTTTGTGGGCCTTGTGCGAGCGAAAGGATTTACGGGGCCCTTCGAAATTGAAAATGAGGCGCTTCTTTCCAAGCAAACAGGCAGTATGGGTGCCATCGTCCAAGGCTGTAAAGCAGCAGTGCAGAATTTAGCACCCCTGCTTTGGGAACTGAGTGCCGAAGGTTGGACCTATCCCGAGTCAGCGTATCAGCCACTCCAGGAATTGAGGCGCAGCGATATTCCAGTGATGACCATGGATCAGCTGCAGTAAATCTCAAAAAAAGTAATGGTTAGCCTTGTTGCTCGTAGACGGTATCTGCGGGTAAGTTGGGCTGCTCTGCTGCTGCCACGGCCAACTGGTCACAACGCTCATTTTCGGGGTGACCTGCGTGCCCTTTAAGCCAGAAAAACTTGGGCTTAAACTTCAGGTGGAGGGGTATGTAGCGCAGCCAGAGGTCCGGATTTTTTTTGTCTTTGAACCCTTTTTTCTGCCAAGACCAAAGCCAGCCTTTTTCGATCGCATCGACTACGTACTTGCTATCCGAATAGACCTGCACGGGATATTCGGTGGTCTTGATCTCCTGGAGCGCACGGATCACGGCTAGGAGTTCCATGCGGTTGTTGGTTGTCAATCGGAAGCCTTCAGATAGCTCTTTTCGGTGCTGCCCAAACTTCAGCACTGCTCCATAGCCTCCAGGACCTGGGTTGCCTTTGGCTGCTCCATCGGTGAAAATGACAATCATGCAACAAAGAAATCAAAAAAAGTGAAGCCTAGTTTTTTCATCCTCCAGCTAATGGAAAGGCGTTGGTCTTGAAGATTTTCACAGCAATCGACAAGAGAATAATTCCAAAGATTCTACGAAGCACGTCTACTCCTGTTTTTCCAAGTTTACGCTCTAGCCAATTCGTGCTTTTAAGTACGATGAACACAAAAATCAAGTTGAGCAGGATGCCTATGGCAATGTTGATCTGTTCAAACTCTGCCTTCAAGGTCAAGATAGTCGTAAGCGTACCCGCTCCGGCGATCAATGGAAATGCAATGGGTACGATGGAAGCACTGGTACTGGCAGTGGCTTCGGGGTCTGGTTTGAAGAGCTCAATCCCCAAAATCATCTCAGCACCAAGTGCGAAAATGATCAAGGCTCCTGCGATGGCAAAGTCTTCCACACCAATGCCAAACAAATTCAGGATGGACTTTCCCACCAATAGGAAGGTAATCATCAACACCCCTGCCACGATGGTGGCTTTCCCAGATTGAATATGGCCTACTTTTTTACGTAGGTTGATGATGATGGGAATAGATCCCAAAATATCAATCACGGAAAATAAGATGAGGGAAACCGAAAGAATTTGTTTGAAATCTACCATGACGCAAAGGTAAGAAGATTTTGTCGAGGACAGGAATCCTTTACCAATTCCACTTGTGGATTTACAGCAGGTCAGCGCCGTCTTCCACCTCTTCCAAGGCTTGGCTCAGAAAGTCGATAAAGGGTTTCATCGCATAAAACCCGTCCAAGGCGAACTTGATAAATGCTCCAGAATTGACTGCTTGATCGGAAATGGGATGGGAAACGGTAAAGCTTTTCAGTTTGAGGTAGTCAATGTAAGGATGGCTGGCCTCGTAGTCTCTAGGGCTCGTTTTCAGTTTTTCGCCTTCGATGCCAGAAAAGAGTTTCTTGAAGGAGGGAGACTGTTCGATTTCCTGAAGTTGTGCACCACTAAAGTCGATTTCTTTACGGATTTTTTTGAGCACTTCCGCTTCGGGCATCCAGATTCCCCCTGCCAAAAATGAGTTGCCTGGCTGGATTTGTAGGTAATAGCCTGGACCAGGGGAATTCTTTCCTGTTGGAGAAAAGTAAACCCCAAAATTGGTTTTATAAGGGTTTTTGTTTGCCGAGAAGCGAACATCTCGGTTTTGTCTAAAAAGACAGTTTTTGGCTTTGAAGGCGGCCAAACTTGGTTCCAGTGCCACCATTTCCTGGAGAAGAACTTCTGCATCCTCAAGCAAGATCGCTCGAGTGCTTTGGTACCAGGATTTGTTGGCATCCATCCACTCTTTGTGGTTGTTTTGCGCAAGGGCAGCTAAGAAGTCAAGGTAAGGACGCATGGCGATTGGTAAGGATAGGATTCAGGTTCTGAAGTCTTAACTCAAAAAGTGAGGTGGAGTTTAAATAAACTTGATTAGCTAACCTTTGCTGTTTTTTCAAACAGCGAAGGTTTAGTTTTAACAACTGTTGTCTAGACCTTCGAGGTCTGAAAGACCTCAAAGGTCGGGCCCATCAAATAAACTCCACCAGCGTCTCTAGCTTCATGCCTCGACTTCCTTTGATCAGGATTAAGTAGTCCTCAAGTTTGCTGTCTTCCAGCCAGTTGCGGAAGGAAAAAGGGTCAGGGAAGTATAGAGCAGCTGGGGCTTTTTCGAGTGCGGATACAATCAGCTTGCCTGTAAAGCACACCTTGTCAAAGGCATATTCACTCACCAGCTCGCCCAGCTTTCGGTGCTCCTCTTCTGCATAGTCTCCAAGCTCGAACATGTCTCCCAAAATGACCATTTTGTGTTTCTTGCCCGTCATCTTTCCAAAGGTGCGGATGGCTACTTCCATGCTGGATGGGTTGGCATTATAGGCATCCAGCACAATCACATTGCTGCGCTTTTCTACGAGTTGCGAGCGCATGTTCTCTGGGGTGTACTGCAAGATCCCACGAACGGCGTCTTCCATCGGCACACCAAAGTAGGTGCCTATGGTGATTGCATTGGCGATATTCCCAAAGTTGTAGGCGCCAACGAGCGAACTTACCTGTGTGCCTGCTACTTCAGGAACCGAAAAGGCCACAAAGGGATCGGCTCCATGAAATTGGACCTCACAAAAATCTCCTTTTGCCGGAAAAAGCACTGGCTGCTCAAATCGGGCAATGAGTGGCGCCAAGATCGGATCTTGTGTATTGATAAAAACGGTGCCCTGGTGTTCCTTCAGGAATTGGAACAGTTCGGTTTTGGTCTTTAACACGCCTGAAGGACCTCCCATGCCTTCCAAGTGCGCTTTACCGATGTTGGTGATGCAGCCGTGGGTAGGTTCTGCGATAAGGCAGAGTTCCTCAATGTCTCCTTGCTTGTTGGCTCCCATCTCGATGATGGCAATCTCGTGCTCGGGTTTCAAGCGCAGCAGGGTCAGCGGCACGCCGATGTGGTTATTCAGATTTCCAATAGTGGCAAGCGTATTGAATTTTTGCTTCAGCACACTATGCAAGAGTTCCTTGGAAGTAGTTTTTCCATTGGAGCCTGTTAAGCCGATGACAGGGATGTTGAATTTTCTTCGGTGAAAAGTGGATAGCTGCTGCAAGGTGCTCAAGACATCTTCGCACAAAAAATAACGGGCATCCCCGGCAGGAACCACCGATGGGTCATCTACTACCACTGCCGAGGCACCCATCTCCAAGGCGGTCGGCGCAAAGGCATTCGCATTAAAGTTTGGCCCTTTCAACGCAAAAAACAGGTTTCCCGAATCAATTTTTCGCGTATCGGTACTTACACCAGTGCTGTGAAGAAAAAGGGAGTAGAGCGTATCCAGGTTCATTTTTTTCAAAAATTTGTCACAAAATAACGCAATCGAAGCATCTTTGCAGTGAGCGCTCCGTTTTATTTTAATTGAGATGCTTCACACCATGCGAAAAATCCTTGTCCTTATTTTTTTATGGTTTTCTACGCCTGCATTAGCGCAGAAGGTCATGGAATTGGATCAGCGCAAAACCATTCAGGTGAATGGACAAGTCCTGCCGAATGGGCTTTCGCTGGGGATCAATTCGGCCCAAATCCAAACGATGGACCTGACTGGGGATGGAAAAGAGGAGTGGGTGGTCTGGGACATCAATTCCCGGCAACTTCAGGTTTTTGAAAAAACAGGGGAACAGTTTCGTGTCCGCCCCGAACTCAGCTACTTTTTCCCATCGGAGATCAGTGGATTTTTGCTGTTGGTTGACTTTGATCGAGATGGTAAAAAGGACTTGTTTACCTCGACTCCACTGGGCATTCGTGCCTATCGAAATACAGGTTCGGGCGCTCAGATTTCTTGGACCCTGGCCCAAAATTTTCTCCGCCTGGAGGGAGCCAATAATATCCCAGCCAACAACCTAGATACCCCACTTTTGCAAGACTTGGATGGAGATGGGGATATGGACTTGCTGCTGTTCAATTTTGCCGTAGGTGACTACCTGGAATACTACCGCAATACCTCCGTGGAGCGCAAGGGGACTCCCGATATCGATGGCTTTGCTTTCCCGGGTCGGCATTGGGGCAACTTTGAGTTTTGTGCCTGTAGCCAGATCAGTTTTGGACTAACCTGTGATGGGAGAACCCTCGCTGGACCTCCTGAAAACCCAGATCAAGCCCGTACCCAGCATGCAGGAGGACATAGTCTCCTGTATCGGGACTTTACAGGAGATGGAATCCCGGATCTACTCTTGGGGAGAGAAGAATGCAGTACCCTTTATTTCCTGCCCAATTCGGGTACGGCGGTAAGCCCTCGTTTTACTTCCTTTTCGAATCAAGTCCCAGGATTCGGTTCCTTGCCCGTATTTCCAAGATTCCATCTGGGGCAGTTTCTCGATGAATCCCTAGTGGTCAGTTTGAATACCAACGAAACAGCCACTCCCTTTGGAATTGATTTCTCCCAGTCGATCGTCAAACTCGAAAAAGCTACCGGAATTCCCCGTCCTATCCTCCAAAATCAAGTATTAGATCTGGGTGAAAATACGCGCCCATTTTTTAGCGGAACTGCCTTTTCGGGAGAGTTGCTGCTGACTGCTAATGCGAAAAAAGGGGATAAAATCATCGGTCAAGCTTTTCGTTTCCGCTACTCTGGGAGCCAATTTGAGCTTCTAGACTCAGATTATTTGGGATTAGCTGCAATGGAACTTCTGGATCTTTCCCTGCTTGAATTTTCATCCAGCATCAAGGAATCCTTTGTATTTGCTACTGGTACCCGAAGGAGCAGCACAGGTATTCCAACACAGCTCTTGCTACGAAAGGAAGGGGCTTCTTGGGTAGAATTTTCCTTGTCAGGCTTAAGTCTACAGTTGGGCGATCAGCTCAATTTTTTTAGTTTCCAAGGCAAGGACGAGTTACTTGTGGCTTCCTCCACTGGAACGCTGACTCGCTACGAAGTAGACCTTGCCGCAAAAAAGGCAGTTCGAAAGGCTGCAAATTTTCTTGGATTTCAAGACAACCCTGCCAACCGTAACCTAAGTATTGCCATCGGCCAGGGGGAGCGTCCAAACTTGTATTCGGTAGATCAAAGTGGTCGAATCTTCCGAACCACAGATTTTCTCAATGCAGCCGTTCGGGAGGAGGTGCTCGTTCGCATCCAAAACCAAGATGTTCCCCTACGCCTAGGTCGCTCCACCTGGCTTGCCGCGGTGAAATCTACTTTGGGTGAGGAAGAGGACCTTATTCTCGGTACCCGTGGAGGGGGGCTGATTTACCTCAGCGCCGTAACTTCTGACGGAGATGGAGAAGCAGAATTTTTAGTAAGCAGCTTTCCTAATCCAACTTCCGGGGCCTTCCAGGTAGTTTCTAGCCTACCCGCTACGGCGCGCTTGGTCTCTAGCTTGGGTCAAGTGATCCTCCAAGATGTAGTTATTCCTGCGAGGCAAGCTGTTCGGATCGATGCGGGGACCCTTGCTCCTGGGCTTTATTTTTTACAGCTTGAAACTGCCGATCAGCGGATGCAGGTACGAAAAATCTGGGTAAACTAAGCCCGCGGTATTTTTAGGTATCCTTGTGGCATTTTTCATCAATTGTGTCAGCGGTTTGTCAACATAATCCAAATAAGCTAGTTTAGAAATTCAAATCCACGTTACATGAAAAACTTTCTTTTTGCAGGCCTCACTTTACTACTCCTGTGGAGCTGCCAATCTGGGCCAGCACCTGCTGATCAAGTCTTTATCAATGGGATCGTCTACACTGTGGATGAGGCCAATCCAAAGGTGGAGGCAGTGGCCGTCAAAGACGGATTGATCCTCGCGGTCGGCACCACAGCAGAAATTCAGGCCTATGTGGGGGGTGATACCGAGGTGATTGACCTTCAAGGCAAGACCATGACGCCAGGAATCATTGAATCCCATGCCCACCTGATGGGGATTGGCTACAACAAACTCGAAATTGACTTGATGGGCGTGAAGACCTACGAGGAACTCATCCAAAAAGTAGAGGAAGCCGCCGCCGTGGCTAAGCCCGGAGACTGGATTACGGGCAGAGGATGGCACCAAGACAAGTGGTTGAAAATGCCGGAAAAGACCGTGAAAGGTTTTCAGACCCACGATGCACTCAGTGCTGTGAGCCCAAACAATCCCGTCTACTTGGCCCATGCCTCAGGCCATGCCTCCTTTGTGAATCAGAAGGCCATGGACCTGGCAGGCATCACGCCTTTGCGCAGCGAATCCCCAACCCAAGAAGTGGAGGGTGGAGAGGTGCTGCGCGATGAGCTAGGAAACCCTACCGGGGTCCTCGTGGAGCGTGCTTCAACTTTAGTGAGCAAATTGATCCCTGAAACTACCCCTGAAAAAGACGAGGAGGCATTGATGCTAGCCTTGAAAGAACTTGCTGAAAAGGGAATCACCTCCTTTCACGATGCCGGTTCAGGCCAGGAGGTCATCGACCTAGTTCAGAAATTTCAAAAAGAGGGCAAGCTCACCGCCCGCATGTACATCATGCTAACCGGAAGGCAGCCCGACTTATTGGAAGCTTGGTATAAAAAAGGGCCGATGATTGACCCAAACCATTGGGTGACAGTTCGTTCGATCAAACTCAATTGCGATGGGGCATTGGGTCCTTGGGGAGCCTGGTTGTTGGAAGATTATTCGGATAAGCCTGGACATCGCGGCCACGAGACTTTGCCCATGTCAATAGTGACTGAGGTTTCAGAGCGAGCGCTGCCACTTGGATTCCAGGTTTGTGCTCATGCGATTGGCGATCGTGCCAACCAGGAGATTTTGGATCGATTTGAAGCCGCTCTGGCCAAAAACCCAAAAGCTACCGACCACCGTTTCCGCATCGAGCATGCGCAGCACCTGCACCCAGATGATATTCCTCGATTTGGGAAACTGGGCGTGATTGCGGCCATGCAGGCGATTCACTTGAGTTCGGACCGCCCTTGGGCCATCGACCGCTTGGGCGAAAAGCGCATCATCGATGGGGCATACGTGTGGCAGAGTCTGTTTAAAACTGGTGCACGCATTGCCAATGGGACCGATGCTCCGGTGGAACCCGTGGATCCGCTTCCATCTTTTTATGCTTCCGTGACCCGCAAGACCCTTCAAGGTCTGCCGGAAGGGGGCTACGAAGGAGATCAAAAAATGACCCGAGAGCAGGCACTCAAGTCCTATACTTTGGATGGAGCCTATGCCGAATTTGAAGAAAAATTTAAGGGTTCAATTGAGGTGGGCAAAGCCGCTGACTTTACGGTATATGATAAAAACATCATGGAAATTCCGGAAGATGAAATCCTGCAGGCCAAGGTGCAGTTGACTGTGGTAGGAGGAAAAGTGGTGTACAAGAAACCCTAATTAAGAGTTGATTTAAGGAGTTTAAAAATTCAAAGAATTAAACCCATTTAACCCAGTCTTTATTCTAATCCGAATGAAAAAAATCTTCCTTCTCTTCCTTCTTGCAGTGTCTTCAATCTCCTTGGCGCAGGCTCAAGTACAGGCACCTATCTCGATGTCTTGGAAAGACGTCGCCACCTGGAAATCCATGCCCAACTCTGGATTCAAACTTTCCCCCGATGGGCAATGGATGGCTTATGTACTCACAGGCATCGAAGCCGACGGGGAATTGATTCTCCAAAAAGTGGCGGACCCCAATAGCAAAAAGTCTTTTCCAATCGGAAATACTTCCTTTGCCAGTTTTGAGTTTAGCGACAACAGCCAGTGGATCGCCTTCAAAGAATTTCCCAAGTTCACCGAAAAGCAGGCCAACGAAAAAGCCAATGGGAAGCCACTCAAGGAAAAACTCCACCTGATTCAATTGGCCTCTGGAGAAAAAAAGACCTTCGCGGGAATTTCAGGGTATTACTTTAATGGTGAGGCGGCATCCCACCTGCTGATGACCCTTCCCAAGGAAGGAAATGGAGATTCCAAAGGTTCTGATCTTCTAATTTATCACCTGACTACAGGCAAGTCCCAAAACCTAGGCAATGTCCGTGAGCAGGCTGTAAATATAAAAGGCAGCCACCTCGCCTACACCGTAGATGCAGCCAACTCCCAAGGCAATGGACTCTACCTACTCACCTTGGCGACTAACGCTATCCAAGTTCTAGATTCAGATGAAGCAGGATACCAGGGCATTAATTGGACGGATAAGGGGGATGGGTTTGCAGCGCTCAAATTCAAAAAGGATAAGAAATACAAACAAGAAAAAGGGGCGGTACTTGGCGTGAAAAACCTGTCCAATCCACAGGTCACACTGTACGATCCAGCTTTAGACAGCCTTGGATTTGATCAAACTTACACCATCAGTCCCAACAAACGGCCGATGTGGTCTGATGACCTGACGCGTCTCTTCTATGGAATTCACCCGCTGGTGTTGGCGGAGAAAGTAAAAGCGAAGCAGGAGGTAAACCAAGATTCAGTGCAACAAGCCGAAGTGGCCAATCTTGAAAAAATTAAGGCTGATTCCACCATCAAGTCGGTTTCCGATCTTCAAAAAGCCATTGCCAAACTCAATACTGGCGCCTCCCCCGAGAAGAAGGCTTCTGATGCCAAGAAGCCTGAGATGACCATCTGGCATTGGGAAGATGACCGCATGCAATCCCGACAGCAGGTGATGGAGGGGATGGATAGAAACGCAAGTTTCTGGGCAGTGTACGACCCGGCTACCAAAACCCATTTGGCATTGCAAGACAGCAGCCTCCGGGAACTCAACCTTTTGCCACAACAACGCCATGCACTAGGATCGGATCCAGGTGAATCTGAATTGGACAATAACCTGAACGGGCAGAACTACCTCGATTATTACCTCGTCGATGTGGCTACGGGTGCGAAAACCTTGCTCCTAGAGAAATTTTACCAGCCCACCTTTGCTTCCATGCCTCGGCCATCTACCGATGGTAAAAAGTTGCTCTATGGCAAGGATGGGCATTTTTATGCCTACGACATCCTTGCGCAAACCCACAGCAATTTGACCGAGAAGCTTCCTGTCTCCGTGGTAGATGTGGATGAAGATGAAAACCTCGCGAAGCCACTCCACAATCCACTCGGCTGGAGTAGTGATAGCAAGTATGTGTTGATCCGCGATGGATGGGACATTTGGCAAATCCCTATGTCCAGCAAAGAAGGCGCCATTAACCTCACCCAAAATGGAAAGGTCCAGCACATTCGGTACCAGTACCGGGTCAACTTGAATGCAGATGAAAAAGGGATAGACCTAAGCAAACCACTGTACATTCGCCTCTATGGGGAGCGAAACAAAAAGACAGGAATAGGTACGCTTTCCCCCGCCAAAGTGGGTCTTGCCCCAGGACTGAAGGTGCTACTTTGGGAAGATGCGAATATCCAAGGTTTAGCCAAAGCCAAAAAGGCAGGGGTATTCACCTACACCAAAGAAAAGTTTAACCAGCCTACCCAGGTATTCCTTACTGATGCGAGCTTGAGCAATGCCAAGCAGATCACCGAAAATGCTCCAGATGCCGGCAAGTTTGCTTGGTCTTCTGGAGTGAAGTTGGTGGACTACGTAACTGCCAAGGGAGATTCCCTGCAAGCGGCATTGCTGCTTCCTGCTGGCTACCAGGAAGGTAAAAGTTACCCTACTATCATTTACTACTACGAAAAGCTCTCTCAAAATCTGCACAACTGGTCCAATCCATCCTACAGCGGTACGGGTTGGAATCCAAGCCTCTACACGAGTAATGGCTATGCCGTGCTGATGCCAGACATTGTGTACAAATTGGATGATCCTGGCATGTCGGCACTTTGGGCGGTGCTCCCTGCGGTAGATGCTGCCGTCCAAACGGGCGTGGTTGATCCCAACAAGATGGGACTCCATGGCCACAGCTGGGGAGGCTACCAAACTTCCTTCTTGATCACCCAGACCAACCGATTCAAAGCTGCTGCTGCCGGTGCTCCGCTCACCAACATGATTTCCATGTACGACCTCATCTACTGGAATACAGGAGAAGCCAACATGACCATTTTTGAATCTTCTCAAGGTAGATTTTTGGGAGGTCCTTGGGAAAATTGGGATGCCTACGAGCGGAATAGCCCCATTTACCACGTCAAAAATGTACAAACACCACTGCTGATGCTTCACAACGACAAAGATGGAGCGGTAGACTTTACCCAAGGAATCGAGTTTTACAATGCGCTACGCCGCCTCAAGAAACCAGTAATCCTAGTGCAGTACCTAGGGGAGAACCATGGGCTCGGCAAATTGGAAAACCGAAAAGACTATGCAGTACGGATGATGGAATTCTTTGATCACCATCTCAAGGGGCTGCCCGCTCCAGCATGGATGGAAAAAGGAGTTCCTCGATTGAAGTTGGGGGATCACTTGGACGAAAGAGCGTTTTGATGTTTTAAAGCTGGATTTCGAACAAGGAATTCCAACTATACCTCCAAAAAATGAATCCCTTGGCTTTGGCCGAGGGATTCATTTTTGTTACCTAGGTTTCAACTTTATGTCCACAGGTTAATCTGGTAAGGCAAAAGCCACATAGGCATCCCCACTTTTGGTACCCTTTCCACCGCCGCAGGCAATGACAAGGTATTGCTTTCCATTTCTTTCATAAACCGCAGGGGTAGCATGGCCTGCTGCTGGCAGCTGCGCTTCCCAAAGGAGTTTGCCAGTTTCCTTATCAAAAGCCCGGATTTTCGCATCCTTGGTGGCCGCGATAAAAAGTAGACCGCCGGCAGTGACCACAGGACCTCCGTAATTTTCAATGCCGGTATTTTCAATGCCCATTGACTTTAACGAATCCACAGACCCAAGCGGGATTTGCCACTTTTTCAATCCCGTATTCATGTCAATAGCCGTCAGCAGGCCCCAGGGAGGGTTGGAACCATAGATTCCCTCTTTGGTGAGGAGCTGCTTGTATCCCTTCATGTAGTAACGAGGGTAAAGTTTGGAGCTTTCGGTTTCCAGTTCTTTTTTGTTTTCAGCATCGGCCTTGCCGAATAGGTAATCCACTAAAACTCCACGCTCCTCTGCTGAAATATGGGAGAATGAAGGCATCGCCCCTCTTCCTTTTTGAAGCAAGAGATTTAGAGATTCCGGAGTGTAGGTTTGGTTGAGACCGATCAAACTTGGAACAGCCGGAGGATTTCCCTTTCTGTCCAAACCATGGCAATTCCCACAGTAATTGGTGTAAATGGATTGACCCACCCCGCCAAAGTTGGCATTTGGAGTCATCTCAATGAGCCATGGAATTTGATTGGCATTGACGTAGAGGGTTTGGGATTCGGGATCAAAGGATGCACCACCCCATTCACCGCCTCCATCCATGCCTGGAAAAAGTACGAGCGACTTTTCTGGATGTGGAGGTGCCCAGGTGTCCCCAAAAATGGCATTTGAAAGCTGGTCACGAATGTCTTTTTCCCATTCAGGCTTCAGATTGAGGATGTTTTTTTCTTCAAAAACCAGGTTCATAAACGGTTCTGGCAAGGAAGGGATGGGCTGGGTTTTCGAACTTACCTCTCCTGGCATTTGGGATTGGGTTGTGGGAGTTTCAACGATCGGCCAGATGGGTTTTCCAGTTTCCCGATCAAGAACGTAGGTATAGCCCTGTTTGGAAATTTGCGCCACGGCATCGATCCATTTGCCGTCTTTTTGAATGCGAATCAGGTTGGGATTTGCGGGAAAGTCTCGATCCCATACATCATGGTGAACAGCCTGGAAATGCCAAATTCGCTTTCCAGTTCGGGCATCAAGAGCTAAAAGCGAGTTCGCATACAGGTTGTCGCCGTTTCGGTAGCCACCCCAAAAATCATAGGTAGCCGAACCAGTCGGAACGAAAACGATTCCCCTCCCATAATCCAAGGTCATTCCCGCCCAGTTGTTGGCTCCACCTATTTTCCGAATGTGTTTCGGATCCCAGGTTTCGTACCCAGGCTCGCCGGCTTGGGGAATGGTATGGAAAATCCATTCCCGCTTCCCTGTCTTTACATTGTAAGCCCGAACATGCCCAGGAGCTGCGTCTAGTCCCTCAGAAAGGCGCATCCCCAGAATCAATTTGTCTTCAAATACAACACCTGGAGAATTGGATACGATCAGAAAATCTTCCGAGTCGTGGTCTAGATCTTTCCGAAGGTCTACTTTTCCTTGATCTCCGAAAGTCAAAATTGGCTCCCCTGTCAGCGCATTTACTGCCATCAACCAGTTGCCGGCCGAAAATAAAATTCGCTTATCATTCCCCGCTTCCCAGTAGCTCACCCCACGATTGGTGCCTGCCCAGGAGTTTTCACCCCCCAAAACAGTAAACGGATCAAAACGCCAGACTTCTTCTCCAGTGGCTGCATTGAGCGCAAAAACATTCAGCTTGGGTGTGGTGCCATACAGCAGATCGCCCACAAGGATGGGCTGGCATTGGATCTGGCTTCGCTCCGTGGCGTCACCGGTACGATAGGTCCAGGCTACTTCGAGTTGGGCTACGTTTTCTTTATTGATTTGGGTCAATGCCGAATACCTCGAACCATCTTCAGGCCCGCCATAGTGCGACCAATCGGTGTAGTCGATTTCGCTGGCTTTTTGGCTACAGGATAAGGCAAAAAGGCAGAAGACAACAAAAAGAGATTTTGTAAAGGCCATTTGGGTGAATTTGGTGTCTGAAAATGGAAAGCTTTTGAATTACACCAAATTAGAGAGAAAAATTTATATTCTCAGCCCCTTTTTTTCTAGAGATTATTGGGTTGGATTACCCAGAAAATCGACTAAATCACTGTTATCCTAACTTTTTTCTCCTTGAGTTTTTGATTGTTTACCTTGGGGAGGACCTGCTCCAGAACAGCTGATTTTACTGCAACAAAAGCACAATCAACTTTCAGTTCAATCGCGCCAAGTTCGGCCGCATTGATCCCCCCTTGTTTCAAAAAGAAGCCGGCAATATCCCCCTTGGAAATTTTATCTTTTCTTCCTCCTGAGATCAACAAAGTACTCCAAGTTGAGGGGGCAGGTAGGGTGGAGGGAAGCAATTTTTCAAGTGCTGGCTTTCCTACAAAATCGGGCAAGGGCTCTTTTTCATACTGAAGGATGTAGGCAGTTCCTTCGCTATTCATACGTGCCGTGCGTCCATTGCGGTGGATAAACTCTTCTGCACGAAGTGGAAGGTGGTAATGGATGATGAAATCCAGTTCGGGTACATCGATTCCTCTTGCAGCCAAGTCCGTAGCGAGGAGGAGCGGATAGGTGCCATTTCTAAATTTGATTAGGGATCGTTCCCTATCAATTTGCTCCATGCCCCCGGAAAAAACGCCGTGTGAAATGTCGTGGTCGCTTAAGTAGTCACTCACCCGTTGGATGGAGTCCTTGAAATTGCAAAAGATGATCCCATTTTTCGATCCCAGTTGTCCCAGCAACTGTCCGAGTGTTTCGAGTTTGTCTTTGGTCGGGGAGACGACTTTTTTGACTTGGAGCTGGGAGATTTTATCTTCTAGAAAATCCAGTACTTGAGGAGATTTTAGTCCCACAAAACGCGGAATTTCTACCCCTTGGGTGGCTGAGGTAAGGATTTTTCTACCTACACCGGGCAGTGCATGGAGGATGTCTCGCATTTCTCCTTCAAAGCCGATTTCGAGGGATTTGTCAAATTCATCCAAAACTAGGCTCTGAACAAAGGCAGTGTCAAAGGCTTCCCTGCGCAGGTGGTCTGCTACTCGTCCAGGCGTGCCCACAAGGACTGCTGGGCGGTGTTTGATTTCCATTCTGTCCTTTGACCCCGCGCGGCCACCGTACACCGCATTGACCTTGAATCCTGTTCCCATCTGTCGAACGACTTGTTCGATCTGGATGGCAAGCTCCCGGGAAGGAACCAAAATTAAAAGTTGAACCTCCTCACAGGTGGGATCGAGTTGCAGAAGTAGTGGCAAGAGAAAAGCCAAGGTCTTTCCTGTGCCGGTAGGCGATAATAGGATCAGGTGGGCCGACTTCTCCATTGCCTCTTGCGTGGCAAGCTGCATGGGATTGAGCTGGGTGATGCCGAGTTTGGCGAGGATTTCCTCCTGATTTTTGACGCGAGTGGACATGTGACAAAGGTAGTCTTTTTGTCGGGCTCCTCTTCCCATGTTGCTGGAATCTACCCATTCGTGGCAGGAGTAATTCCTATTCCTTCATTTTCAATTTTGGCAGGTTCGACGCTTGAAAAGGATTTTGCTACCTTTGTGGCATGTGGAAGGAAATTTCGGTCCTGATTCGTAAAGAGATTACGCTGGAGTGGAGGCAAAAATATGCCCTCAACGGGATCTTGCTATATGTGGTATCCGCTGTATTTATCACCTATCTCAGCGTGGGAGCCAAGATGGGAAACCTTTCTATTCCAACTTGGAATGCCCTTTTTTGGATCATTTTACTTTTCTCTTCGGTCAATGCTGTAGCCAAAAGTTTTGTACAAGAGCAGCAGGGACGGCAGTTGTATTACTACATGATTGCTTCCCCAGAATCCATCATCCTTTCCAAAATTTTTTACAATACCGGCCTTACCCTGATTTTGGCGCTCCTGGGTTTTGGGGTGTTTTCAGTGGTGTTGGGTAACCCAGTTCAAGACCAGGGATTATTCCTTCTGAACCTTGTGCTTGGTGCAATGGGATTTTCAGCCAGCCTCACTATGGTCAGCGGGATAGCTTCCAAAGCAGGTAATAATGCCACGCTGATGGCAATTTTGAGTTTTCCAGTGATTATTCCCATCCTGTTGATGGCGATCCGAATCTCCAAAAACGCACTTGATGGATTGGATTGGAGCGTCAGTAGCGACAAGCTCCTCAGCCTCTTGGCCATCAATGTCTTGGTTGCTACCACTTCCTACCTTCTTTTCCCCTATTTGTGGAGGAGTTGAGGGGATTCTTGACTTACTAGCCAATAAAAAAACAATTAAACCCCAATGACTTTAAAATAAACTAGAGTCATGGGAGAAGTATTTTAAAAGATAGGCATCAAATTATTTAATCATTGATTTTTTTGGATCCCTTGCGTCCAAACAATCCTTTGATTGCTTTTATTCCATAGAAAAAAATAATAAAAACAATAAGTATGATCAAGACTAGATTAAAAAACCACCAGAAGTAAATTGCAAAATTTTCCATTTTCTTAATTATTTGGTTTAAATTATTTCTATGCAAAGGCTTGCCATACAGATGTCTCTCCAGTGCAAGCATCGACCCTTATACTTACATATCTAGGCTCAGTTACATAAAATGTAAGTCCATCAATTACGGCAATGAAAGTAAACTGAAATGTGGCAAAGAATACATATTGATTTCCTGAAGTGCTTTTTAATTGGATGTCATATCCTACTACGCCAGTAAATGGTACCCACCCATATGTATTTGCAGTAGAATTTGCTAAAGTCGCGTTTTGAATATTCAAGACAAAATTAACTCCAAGACCACCTCCTTCTTCATAACTGGGAAATGGACCACCGTAAATTATCGGCAGCCTAGCATTTACTAGATGTGGGTTTTGAAAGCAAAGTATTTTCAAATTCTCATGTGAAGCATAATTTCCGGATTTAGTTATAGATTCACTTCTGACATTACTCCCTTCCGAAACTCTAGAAAGGATTTCTTTAGCTATCCAAAGATTTTCGGTTTCTTGAGGATTTTTAATGTATTTAAGAAATCCTTCATAATTTTTTAAACTGCCTATATCTAACCCTTCTCCAGAGCCTATTTTTGCTTGAAACCCATGTTTTTTTGAGATTTCCAATACTTCGTTAATTAGTGGCTCATTCTGGTATTCAAAATCATTGCATGAAATAGATGTTGACAAGAAAAGGGCTAGAATTAATTTTTTTCCAATCCTAAAAACTAATTGTGCTTTCAAAAAACATACACTTGTGAAAATTTCCATGATGATTTGGTTAAAAATTGGCACCCATTAAAAAAGTTTCTCATTCCAAAAAACTTAAACTAAACCTACCTGTCCATCAACAGATTAGCAAGTAAAAATATAAAAATTATTTTATTAATTTGTAATTAGCTATATATCAGCTGTTTTATTTATATTTTTTATAATAATATAACAATTATAATATAATTAATTGATTTTCAACCAGATAGTACCAAATAGCACGCTTCATTTCGACTATTCAAAGAACAAACAAAAAATCCCCTACAATTTGTAGGGGATGGAGTGCAATTTTGGAGTATTTGGAATTCTAAGATTGGAATAAATAGATAAAACCTTCAGGAATCTTTCAATCCCTTTATCTTTAAACCATGAAAAACAAAATTGCCTTGGTGACGGGCGCAACCTCTGGAATTGGTTGGGCTTGTGCATTGACCCTAGCCAAGATGGGATATGACTTGATCGCTACCGGCAGAAGGAGCGAGCGCTTGGAGGAACTTAGGTTAGAGCTTCCTGAGGGAATTCGATTTTTACCCCTACTATTTGATGTGCGTGATCGAGCCGAAGTGGAGCGGTTGTTGACTAACCTCCCTTCAGAATGGGCTGCAATTGATGTTCTGATCAATAATGCGGGCAACGCACATGGATTGGATCCCATCCAAACAGGAAAAGTAGACGATTGGGATGCCATGCTCGACATCAATGTGAAGGGCCTACTTTATGTTTCGAAAGCAATTATTCCAGGCATGACGGAGCGTAACTCCGGCGCCATCATCAATATCGGCTCTATCGCAGGCAAAGAAGTATATCCGAATGGAAATGTCTATTGTGCCTCCAAACATGCTGTAGATGCCCTTACAAATGGCATGCGGATGGACTTGAATCCCTTTGGAATCAAAGTGATGGGCATACATCCTGGACTCGTGGAAACCGAGTTTTCGCTAGTTCGATTCAAAGGGGATGAAAAAAGAGCGGAAACTGTTTACCAAGGCTATGCTCCCTTGCTCGCACAGGACATTGCCGATATTGTCGAATTTGCACTTACTCGTCCGTCGCATGTGGTTCTCGCCGATGTAGTGGTACTCCCTACTGCTCAAGCTTCTGCCACCGTAATCAAGAAAAAACTTTCCTAATGAAGAAATTTTCCTACCTCTTGCTTGGATTAGCCTTGGCATGCTCCGCTCCAAAAAGTGATCAGCAAGCTTTTTCGAGTGCCCAGCGCGACTCTCTTTTCCAAGAAGATGCTACGAGTAAGGAGAATGATTTGAAGGGTACGGATCTCAAAAAATCACTGCAGGAGCAAGGTTTGGTAGATATTGAGGAGGAGATCCCGGGAATTAAGGTGGAGTTGAAATATTCTACCTTAGACAATTTCTTCAAGCAAGATGTGTACGGAGATTTGACACGATGCTACCTGCATCCGGTAGCTGCAGCCATGCTAGCCAAAGCCCAAAAGGCATTGCAGGAAGAATATCCCAACCTAAGTCTCCTGGTTTACGATGGGGTAAGACCGGTACGCGTGCAGCAAATTTTGTGGGATGGCTTGGACAAGCCAGACAGCATAAAGCCGCTGTATGTTTCGGACCCCAAAATTGGAGGACTTCATAATTTCGGAGTGGCCGTCGACTTAACCATCCTAGACTTGAAAACAGGGAAACCACTCGATATGGGTACTCCTTTTGACTTCTTTGGCTACCCTGCCTATCCTGACCGTGAACTACAGATGCTCGCGGAGAAAAAAATCACCAAAGCGCAAGTGGCCAACCGTGAAATCCTCAGAAAGGTGATGAAAGGTGCAGGATTTACAGGAATCGGTAGCGAATGGTGGCATTTTAATGCATTTTCACGAAAAGAAGCAGGGGAAAAATTTACCCTGATCCAATAAGTATTTATAGAACTCAATCAAAACAATAACCCATGAACTCATTCAAATCCTTCCTTTTAGCCGCCGTACTCTTGTTGAGCACGGGCATGGCTGCATTCGCCCAGCAGGGCGGACAGTTTCGCGTGTTGGTTTTTTCCAAAACTGCAGGCTTTCGACACCAGTCTATCCCCAATGGGGTAATGGCCCTCAAAAAAATGGGCGAAAAACATGTGTTTTCAGTGTTCACCTCTGAAGATGCTACTCAATTTACAGATGAAAACCTCGCCAAATTCGATGTGGTGGTGCTGATGAGTACTACAGGGACCATTTTTAACGATACCCAAAAGGCCGCCTTCCAAAAATTTGTTCAATCTGGCAAGGGAGTAGTGGGTATCCACTCTGCTACAGACACGGAATACGAATGGCCTTGGTACAATCAGATGATTGGAGGATACTTCCTCGCACATCCTCGTAACCAAACCCTCCGTCTACATGTGGCGGACCGTTCGCATCCTGCTACTTGGCATTTGCCTGAAAACTGGCTTTGGACCGACGAACTGTACGAGTTTAGAAACATGAATCCGGCTATCAAGGTCTTGATCCAGGCTGATGAGACGACTTACCAGCCTGCAAAAGCCATGGGCGCCAACCATCCGATGGCTTGGTACCATGAGTTTGATGGAGGAAGAGTTTTCTACACGGCGCTAGGCCATGTGGATGCAGTTTGGGAAGATGCAGATTTCTTGAAGCACCTCTATGGTGGCATTTGGTATGCAGCCAAAGGCAGCCTTCCAAAAAAATAAGTAAACTTTACCCGCTTTGGAACTTCTACCGCCAAATTTGGTTTTTCCTTCTAAAATCCCTTTTCTGTCATGTTGAAAGCGCAAGCTAGACCCGTTCACCTCTACATGGAGGCCAATCCCAACCCCAATTCACTCAAGTTTGTGGCCAACTTTATGTTGGTTGAGGAGGGAGTAAGTTATGATTTTCCAGATGCGGCAAGTGCCGGAGCAAGTCAGTTGGCGAAGGAACTGTTCAATTTTGCAGCGGTGCAGCGCGTATTTATCGCTTCCAATTTTGTAACCATTACCAAGTCGGAAGATGCGGAATGGGCAGAAGTACAGACAATCTTTCGGGACCACATCCGGCAGTACCTGGAGTCCGGCAAACAGGCGGTGCAGGTGCTTTTGGAGAAGGATCCCCTTTTTGACGAAAACGATTCAGAGATTGTAAAAAAAATCAAAGGTATCCTAGACGAATACATCCGCCCTGCAGTAGAGCAGGATGGGGGAGCCATTGTATTTCATTCCTTTACCGATGGAATCGTGAAGGTGCTTTTGCAAGGCTCCTGCTCAGGATGCCCTTCGAGTACCGTCACCTTGAAGGCAGGCATTCAAAATCTGCTTACCCGAATGCTTCCAGAAGTTAAGGAAGTACAGGCAGAGGGCGTGTAAGCGCTCAAGGCCGTGAAAAAGACAAACTGGACCTGGGCCTTTTTGGGACTGCTGGCACTAGCCGTTCGATTTCTGGCTGGCCAGTACCCTGAGGCTACAGATCAATTCTATTCGCGAACTTTTTTTCCAGTCATTCGCAATGGGATTGATCTCAGCTTGGGTAAGCTGCCTTTCCCTACCGTATACTTATTCATAGGACTGGTATTTGCCCTTTCTTGGGTTAGTTTTCGTCGATTTTTCCGATTTGTAGGTTGGAGACAACGCGCACGATATGCCTTGCATGCTGGCGCCAATGGACTAGGTGCCTTGGTATTCTTTTTCCTACTGCTTTGGGGGTTTAATTACCAGCGAACGCCCATTTTCCAGCAGTTAAACCTGCAACCCAAGCCGCTCGATGTACAGCAGCTGACCGCTGAACTAGACCTAACCCTCCAATTGGCCTCTTTGGATCGTGGGCGCATCAGCCAGGACACCATCGCCCTCACCGAAGTGATGGCCTATTTACCCCTCGAGGACCTGGTGCGAGGCACGATGCAAGCAAACTTGGAGGTTTTGGGTTTGGATTTTACTGGCCACCCACGAACGAAGCAATTTCCTCCTGAAGGATTCATGCGAAGAATGGGCATTCTAGGCATTTACTTTCCATTTACAGGTGAAAGTTACCTAGATCCGAGTTTGCATACCTTGGAAAAACCGTTCACTATTGCGCACGAGATGGCCCATAGCTATGGGGTTACGGATGAGGGGGAGGCCAACTTTATTGCCTGGGTGATCTGTACCCGTTCGGAGGAACCGATTTTGCGTTATGCTGCTCATCTTTTGTTGCTTCGGTACCAGCTTCGAGATTACCATGGGATGGACCCAGATGGAGCCTTATGCTGGATGGAAAATCTTCCAAGAGGGATCATCCAAGACTTGATTTCGATTCGTGAATCGACTGAGGCCTATCCTCCTTTATGGCTTGAAATGAGTCGAAAGTCCAATGACCTATTTTTAAAATCTCAGGGAGTCAAGGCGGGGATCAAATCCTACCAGCAACTCCCCATGCTTGCTTCTGCTTGGAGGCAGCGGATGAATCGAAAAAATTAAAACGCAGGTCTTTTTTTATTTCCGGTTTCCTATCCAAACCCCCAAAATTACCGCGGCAATACCGAAGTAATGACCCAAAAGGAGTACCTCACCATCCAAAACACCCCACATGATGGCTACAATTGGGATCGTGTAGGTGACTAGACTCGCAAAAAATGGGCTTGCATTTTTGATCATGATGTTGAATAAAACCAAGGCCGTTGCAGTGCCCACCATCCCGAGTAGGGTGACGTAACCAAGCGCCTCCCAAGCGTCTGGATGGGTGGCCATTTTATAGGAGAACTGGGTGCCTCCAAACAAATAAATCAAGGCAAAAGGGAGAATCATCAACAAGGAAATGGAAGAGATTTCTATGGACTTCAATTTGGTGAATCGCGCCTTGATGAAGTGTAGGTTGAAGCTGTAGCAAATACAAGCGGCAATTACATACAAGGCATAGGCGTTGATTTGCGACAAAGAATCCAATCCTCCACCTTCCTTGAAAGTCACCAGGATGAGTACGCCCAAAAAAGCAATGACCAAGCCAATTCCATTTCTTTTGGTGATGGAAGTATTGAAGAATAGTGCGCCTGAAATGACTACAAAAAGTGGGGTTAGCGCATTCAAGACGCCGGTTAGGGAGCTGCTCAATTGGGTTTGCGCAATTGGAAACAAAAAAGCAGGAATAAAACTTCCCAGCATGCCGGCAATCAATAGATTTTTTACCTGTGTTTTGCTGAGCTGTCGGAGACGAGGAAGGGATAAAGGAAGCAGTAAACTGGCAGCTGCCACCATGCGGTAGGCTCCAACTTCCCCAGGAGAGAACACTTCCAACCCTCTTTTGATCAGAATAAAGGAGCTTCCCCAGATCAAGGTGAGTACCACCAACAGGATCCAATTTTTGAGGGAGTTTTCAGAGGTGTTGGTGGACATTACTGGGGTTTTGAGGGCAAACAAACTTTATTTTTCATTCGACTAAGCCCTTCTTTTCGGCCTAAATTCGATGAAAAGTGATAATCGATTGCTACAGGGGTTGAAATTCGTAATCGGCATAGGCTTCTTGCACGCGATCCAAAATGCTGAGAACTTCTACATAATGTTCTGCTGTAACCATTTCTGTACGAAAGGGTTTGAAGTTGGGCATGCCTCTGAAGTAATTCGTGTAGTGGCGGCGCATTTCAAGGATGCCTTGTTTTTCCCCTTTCCACTCGATGGAAAAATCCAAGTGCTTTTTGGTCACTGCAATGCGTTCCATTAGGTCAGGTGCTGTAAGCTTTTCCCCAGTAGCAAAGAAGTGTTTGATTTCGTTAAAAATCCAAGGGTAGCCAATCGATGCTCTGCCGATCATCATGCCGTCCACATTGTATTTGGATCGGTATTCGGCTGCTTTTTCGGGGCTATCTATGTCACCGTTGCCAAACACAGGAATGTGTAGGCGAGGATTGTCTTTGACTAGATTCAACCAAGACCAGTCGGCCTCTCCCTTGTACATTTGCTGTCGGGTACGGGCGTGGATGGAGATGGCCTGTATGCCTATATCCTGGAGTCGTTCGGCTACTTCTACAATCCGAATGGTATCATGGCTCCATCCAAGACGGGTTTTTACCGTCACGGGAAGGTTGACCCGCTTGACAATCTCCGCAGTCATGGAAACCATCTTGTCGATGTCCAGTAAGATCCCCGCTCCAGCACCTTTGCAGGCTACTTTGTGAACGGGACATCCATAGTTGATGTCCAAAATATCAGGTCCAGCAGCCTCGGCGATGGCAGCGGCTTCCCGCATGGATTCAATTTCTGCACCAAAAATTTGGATGCCTACCGGGCGTTCGTAGTCGTAAACATCCAGTTTTTGCACGCTTTTGGCTGCATCGCGGATGAGTCCTTCGGAACTGATAAACTCGGTATACATCAAGTCAGCGCCGTTTTGCTTGCATACTGCCCGGAAGGGAGGGTCACTCACATCCTCCATGGGAGCGAGTAAGAGCGGGAAATCTCCCAATGCTATATTTCCAATCTTTACCACCTGACATTCTAAATTTCGTGTAAATTTAGCCCAATTATGGAGATTTACGAAACTCAGGCTGAAATAGCCTCTCGGAAGAACTGGCTTTTGTCCCTCGTGGTCATCACTTTGGTGGCGTTCGGCACCCTAGTTTTGCTTCAAGGCATCGCTGTGATTCTCATTCCGCCCCTTTTTAAAATTAGCGTGGAGGAGTTGATGGCCCTTGTAGGTGGGGACTATTCGGTTGCAAATGGACGCATGGCCTTGCTTTTTGCACAAGGGCTGGGCTCTGGCCTTGGATTTTGGGTAGCCACTTGGATAATTACGCGCTTTATGGAAAAAGCCGACCTGCATTGGTCCAAGCAGTTGGCTCGTGTAAGCGGAAAAAATCTAGCGCTAGTCGTCGCCATGACGGTTGGGGGCATGCTGTTCAATGGCCTGTTGATGTATTGGAATTCGCTATTGATCTTGCCTGAATTTCTTTCCGGTGTTGAACAATGGATGCGCGATATGGAAACGCAGCTCATGGAACTTACCAACTACCTGACAGATTTTCAATCCATTCCGGAGTTACTTTCTGGAATTTTGGTGATTGGCGTATTTGCAGGTATTGGAGAGGAATTGTTTTTCCGAGGGTTGATTCAGCCCAAAATGCAGCGATACTTTCAATCTCCTCATTTGGGGATATGGATCACGGCCTTCATCTTTTCAGCAATCCATGTGCAGTTTTATGGATTTCTGCCGCGAATGTTTTTGGGCGCCTTGTTTGGGTACCTCTACCATTACACCGGAAGTTTATTTTACCCGATTCTGGGCCATATTCTAAACAATACCTTCACCCTTTTGCTAGTTTACGCGTCCAATGAAGGCTTGATTGAACTAGATGTTCAGTCAACGGATACTGTTTCTTACCCCGGGGCAGCTGTAGGAATTTTGGTTCTTATCCTTGGATTTCTTTACTTTAATAAAGTCAATCGGGTACCGAATGAAAAACTGGACGAAAGTGTTTGAGGATCAAAATCAAATTCGAGTAGAAATTGTGAAGGGGGTCTTGGAAGATAAAGGAGTTGTGGCTTTTGTGCTCAACAAGAAAGAATCCGTCTACCAAGTGATCGGTACCTATGAGGTGCTTGTTCCTACAGATCAAACCCTTTACGCACTTCAACTGATTCAGCATGAGATCACGTTTTAATATCAATAAGTACAGTAATCTCGCGCAACGGGCCATCACCACCTTGGTGGGAGGGGGTCTTATCTTGGCTGCGAGTATCTATTCGGACTGGACTTATTTTTTGATTTTTGCCGTGATTTTGGGATTTACTCAAATGGAATTTTACAAGCTCTCTGGCCTGGATGGCATGCTGCCTTTGAAGAGTTTTGGTACCATCCTTGGCCTATTGATATTCGCTTTAACCTTCATGGTGGAGAAAGAGCGCTTGCCAAATGAATACCTCTACCTGATTTTCCCGTTGGTATCCTTGACGCTCTTTATCAAGCTTTACAAGAAAACGGATAAGAAGCCATTTACGGGCGTTGCATTCACCTATCTAGGTCTTTTTTATGTCGCTGCTCCCTTTTCGCTATTGAATTTGGCTGTGTTTTCTGTGGACGCGGTGTACCATTACGAGATTTTGGTGGGCTGCTTACTTATTTTGTGGGCCAGCGACACCGGAGCGTATTTTGCAGGAACGCGATTTGGGAAGACCAAACTTTTTGAACGCGTGTCGCCCAAAAAGTCCTGGGAAGGATTTTTGGGAGGTGCTTTTTCAGCACTAATTGTCGCCTTTGTCCTCTCTCAGTACTTTGTGGTACTGGAGGATTGGAAATGGCTTGTGATTGCAGGAATTATCATCATTGCAGGCACCTATGGGGATTTGATTGAGTCCTTATTTAAGCGTTCCATCGAAATTAAGGATTCAGGTTCTGTGCTCCCTGGGCATGGAGGATTTATGGATCGTTTTGATGGATTGTTACTTTCGGCACCGTTTATCACTGCTTTTTTGAAAATCTGTTAATTCTACACCTCGCAATTAAAAATCTGCTTAAATTTACTTCACAGTTTACTACCTAACGACCCAATATGGCTTACATAGAACCGGCACCGATAAAGGATAGAGAGAATCCTTTGGAGTCCATGATGGAGAGATTCAACATCGCAGCCGAGAAACTCGGTCTTTCCGATGAAGTATACAACGTACTAAAAAACCCAGCCAAGCAAGTGATCGTTTCGCTACCCATCACGATGGACAGTGGAAAAATCCAAGTTTTTGAAGGCATTCGAGTGATCCATTCCAATATTCTAGGACCAGCAAAAGGAGGGATTCGATTTGCTCCAGATGTGCATTTGGATGAAGTAAGGGCACTCGCAGCCTGGATGACCTGGAAGTGTGCGGTAGTAGATATTCCTTATGGAGGTGCAAAAGGTGGGGTACGATGCAACCCACGCGAAATGTCGAAAGGCGAAATCGAGCGTCTGGTTCGTGCTTACACCATGGCGATGATTGATGTGTTTGGTCCTGATAAGGACATTCCTGCACCAGATATGGGCACTGGACCTAGAGAGATGGCCTGGTTGATGGATGAGTACTCCAAAGCGCATGGAATGACTATACCGGCTGTCGTTACCGGCAAGCCTTTGGTTTTGGGCGGTTCACTCGGTCGAACCGAAGCTACTGGTCGTGGGGTGATGGTGTCGGCACTTACTGCCATGCAAAAGTTAAAAATCAACCCGTTTCAAGCCACCTGCGCCGTGCAAGGATTTGGAAACGTGGGCAGCTGGGCTGCACGTCTATTGGAAGAGCGAGGATTGAAAATTGTTGCGATCTCTGATCATACGGGCGCATTCTACAGCGAGAAAGGCATCAACATTGTGGAGGCAATCGCCTACCGCGACAGCAATAACGGCACATTGGAAGGCTTTGCTGGTGGAGAGAAATTGGAAAATGCAGCTGACTTATTGACTTTGCAGGTAGATGTATTGGTGCCAGCAGCAGTTGAAGACGTAATTACTATTGCCAATGCAGATCAAATCAAAGCAAAACTGATCGTAGAAGGCGCCAATGGTCCTACCTCTGCAAAAGCCGATGCCATATTGAACGAGAAAGGAATCATGGCCGTACCTGATATTTTGGCGAATGCCGGTGGGGTAACGGTTTCTTACTTTGAGTGGGTCCAAAACCGATTGGGTTACAAGTGGACCGCAGACCGCGTGAATAGACGCTCAGATCGGATCATGAAGGATGCATTTGATAACGTCTATCAAGCCTCCGTCAAGTACAATGTGCCGATGCGTATCGCTGCGTACATTGTGGCAATTGACAAAGTAGCACAAACCTACACCTATCGTGGAGGGTACTAAGTCGATTTTTCCTAAAAAATGATAACTTTGGGCGTGGGGAATTTTCTCCACGCCCTTTTTCATGCAAGGGATTCGCATCAAAACCCTATTTTCGAAAGGCTTTGCTGTTTTAATCAACTGGATATGATGACAATACATAAAGAAGGAAGAAGCCTGTTATTTTGGATGCTACTTGTCCTTTCCCTAGCCAATTACCTGATTTATTACTTTTTTCCTGACGAAAGGTTGCTCTTCAATCTCGCACTAGGGGTAAGTATTGTGCTGTACTTGATCGTGCTTCAATTTTTTAGAAACCCAATCTTTGAGTTACCCCAAGAAGAGGGAATAGTCTTTGCTCCTGCGGATGGAAAAGTAGTGGTAATTGAGGAGGCTTTTGAGGACGAATACCTCAAAGAAAAGCGCAGACAAGTGTCCATTTTTATGTCGCCCATCAATGTTCATGTGAATCGATCTCCAATTCAAGGTACGGTAGACTTTTTTCAATACCATAAGGGCAAATACCTAGTTGCTTGGCATCCAAAATCTAGTACCGAAAATGAACGAACTTCCATGGTGCTTCGTGATTCCAAGGGAAACACCCTAATGATCCGACAAATTGCGGGTGCTTTGGCCAAAAGAATCAAGTGGTATGTCACCAAAGGGTCTTCCCTTCAGCAAGGAGAAGAATTTGGCTTTATCAAATTTGGTTCTCGTGTAGATTTATACTTGCCCTTGGACGCAGAGATTCTCTGTGAGATGGGACAAGTGACTAAGGGAGCTAGAACGCCATTAGCACGGTTGAAAGGCTAAAAATTGTCAACGGCTAAAAGTTTACGTTAGGAAAGTAGTATCAGGATTGTACCAAGAACTAAGTACCAAGTACAAAGTAGGGATACGTGTTCTGAAAAAAATGATGGTACATTGTACTTGTACTTCGTATAGCTAATTGTACTTAGTTCCGCAGGTAGACTTCATGAAATAACGCTACGAATCCTTACTTTGTACTTCGTACTTGGTACCTTGTACATTGGTTAAAAATTACTAATTTGTCTTCCAAGCCCGCGTCATCTCTTTTTTGCCTGGAGGTCCAGGCAGACTTT
Source organism: Spirosoma fluviale (assembly GCA_945872775.1). Lineage (GTDB taxonomy): Bacteria > Bacteroidota > Bacteroidia > Cytophagales > Cyclobacteriaceae > Algoriphagus. Next base: position 32,467 of record CAMCBC010000006.1, read on the forward strand.
CCACTTCCAAGCCCAAGTCCTTCAGATCGCGCTTCAGTTGGCCCATCGCACAATAGGTGGTAAATACAGCTCCGGGTCGCATCGCATCTACAACTGGCTCTAATACCTCTTTTTTCCAGAGTTCGGGCTGCTTGCTCGGAGCAAATGCATCGTAAAATACCAAGTCGGCTGGATAGAGAGCCGTTTCTTCTAGGGTAGTTTGATCTTTTTTGAAATTGAAGTACTCGGAAACAGGCCCGCCTTCATTCCAAGGGAGTTCATGTAGGGCTTGAAAATACTTGTGGTAAT
>CAMCBC010000007.1 GCA_945872775.1 Spirosoma fluviale
CAGGTTTGCTACGTTCTACATAGGGCTTTTTATCTCTGGATGTAGGGTCAAACTTTTTTTCTGACCCACTATCTTTTTTGAATCGAGTTGGCTTATCACCAAATGGCTTTTTGGAAAATGAAGAAGACTCTTTGCTTTCCCATTTCTTAGGGCCACCTGAATCTTTACCTGCAAACTTACTACCGAAGCCTCTTTTTTCGCCCCTTTCTTCTCCTCCTCTAGTTAAGGAAGGACGCTCGCTCCGCTCCTCTGGTTGGCCTTTAAAAAATCTACCTTTGGAAGAATTCGAAGAGGAAGCTCCCTCTTTTCCTTTTTTGTCGAAGGGCTTTTTGTCGTCCCCAAAAGACTTTCCCTTTCCTCTCCCTGTCCCTTCTTGCCTTGAGGAAGAAGCTCCCCTGTTGGACCGACCCCCTTTAGAAGTTCCAGATCCCTTCTTTCCCTCACCAAAAGATGATTTTTTAGGATTATTTTTTTTCATGCTATTGCAGCATCACTGCTGTAGTTTTGTAATTGAATTTACCTTCTGAATACCAAAGGTTTAAAGTGGGCACAAAGATACACGGAACGGAATCAATTCTAACCTACTTATCAAAATATTCCTTAAGCTTTGGCCTGGTTTTTATAATAATATTCTGTGGCATTTCGTACAGAGCCTTGCGTAAGTAGCAGCTCCTTTGCCTGCTCATAGGATACACCAGTGGCTTCCATAATCATCTTGGTGCCCCGGTCAACCAACTTTTCATTGGACAATTGCATATCCACCATCTTATTTCCCTTGACGCGTCCCAGTTTGATCATCACGGCTGTAGAGATCATGTTCAACACCAGTTTTTGAGCAGTACCAGATTTCATGCGCGTGCTTCCAGTAACAAATTCAGGCCCTACCACCACCTCAATGGGATAATCAACCGCTTGACCAAGTAGCGAATCTGGGTTGCACGTAATCCCTGCCGTTAGCAAGCCCATCTCCTTTGCTTTCTTTACGCCTCCCAAAACATAGGGGGTACTTCCCGAGGCAGCAATGCCAATGATCGTATCCTTGACTGAAAAACCAAAGGCTTGAATATCTTTCCAGGCTTGCTCTACATCGTCTTCGGCATGCTCTACCGATTTCCGAATAGCTGCATCCCCTCCTGCGATAAGCCCAATAACCCAATTGTGAGGGACGCCATAGGTAGGAGGGCATTCAGAGGCATCCAAGATCCCTAATCGACCACTCGTCCCCGCTCCTATGTAAATTAGCCGACCACCTTCACGCATTCGAGGCACAATTTCATCCACCAATGCAGCGATTTGCTTTAATTTATCTTTGACTGCTGGCGCTACGTTATGGTCCTCCGCATTGATTTTTTCCACCAATTCTTGAGCGCTCATTTGCTCCAAATTATCATAGCTAGAGCTGCTTTCGGTAATTTTTTTCATCGCATTTCCTGGTGATATAGTGTGAGTCCTGCAATTGGGCTTTCCAAAATCATCCCAACATGCATGCCCCGATCTGTGGCTGCCTTCCGCAGGATATCCGCATTGTAAAATGCAATTGATCCCACAAAATGCACCGGCTTAGTTTGAAAATCCGGGTATTTGCATACATGCTTGGTAAAGAAATTTTGAAACGCATCGTAAAACAAGCCGTAGCAATACGGATTGGATTTGTGTTCGGTAATGAAGCGGCAAAAACTTGCCATGTACCGATTGGGAAAAGGCTTTCGATACACCTGCTCCTGAATCCCATATTGGGAGAGCTGAAAACGGTCGATTGCTTCCTGACGAATGGCAGCAGGCATCTCTTCATGAATGAAGTCTTGCAGAAATTTTCTTCCCACATCACTTCCACCGCCTTCATCCCCCAAGATATACCCAGCGGCAGGTCGGGAAGAAATGATGTCTTTTCCATCGTAATCACAGCTGTTGGAGCCGGTACCTAGAATACAAGCAATCCCAGGATGATGCCCACAGGTGGCCTTGGCAGCCGCCAAGAGATCATGATCGATCTGAATTTTGGCTGTTGGAAAAATCGCACGGAGTGCTTGCTCTACCTCTACCTTCTTCTCCGGAGCAGCACATCCCGCTCCATAGTAATAGATCTCTTCAATCTCTTGGGAGAGGTTCAACAAAAATTCCTGCTTCAACTGCTCCGTCATCTCGGCTACACTCAGGTAATAGGGATTGAATCCAATCCCACGAAATTGACTGATTTGGCCATTCCTGTGGATTACCCGCCAATCGGTTTTGCTAGACCCACTATCTGCTATTAAAATCATCTGGATGTAGATGGCCTATGGCCTCAAATTTTTCAAATACTTTTTCCGTGTGGGGAGCTTCCCCGAGTTCTGCTGTCAAATCTTGCCCTGCCCAATGCTCGTAATGCTTGCCATTTTTCCACAATTTGGATTGGGTGACATCGTAAATGACTCCTTTGAAGGCTACCCATATTTCTGGTTTATCCTGACCATTCCGCAGCGCGAGCTGCTGCCGGGTGTAACGATTCATCAATAGAGCTTGATTTGTGCAGTAACCCACCGCTCGGGAATCTCTCCATGCTGGGCTTGTTGGTAATCTGCATAGCTACAGGGAACTATGCTCACCCGCTCAAATCGGCTGGCATCATTGTAGGGAATTTCCATCCACCACTTTCCGCTGCGCTTACTTTTGTAGAAAACCAAGGTGTTGGGCTTGGAGTCCATCGACACGGTGTATTTCATGTAGGCTGCACTCTTGAAGGAAAGCGTATCCTTTCTACTGTAAAACCCTTCGATGAAGTACCAGATCATGACAGCCGCTACCTGAGCAGTCTTGTTGTGCATATCGTCGTAATAGGGATCGTAACCATACACACCAAAAGAGCTCAATTTCTCGTTTGAACCAGCAAACCAACAGATCTGACTTGCTTCCTCACCAGATAGTCCAAAAGGTTGCGCATCTACCGCACCTGGAGCTACCGAAGATTGAATGGCACACAAATCAAAACTCATCAAATCTGCATCCCGAATTAAGGGCTCGATTTCTTTAAAGTTGTCCCGAAGCTGCCCTAGCCGCACATGTTCAAAATAGAGCTTCTCCAAGGCAGCTACCAAAGTAGGGTCCACCAAAAAGCTCTGGTATGCCAAGTGGGTCGATGAGAACAGGAAGTTGGGTTGGTGAAGGACCACCTCCTGGGTATGCTGATCGCTTTCCGGCCCAGCCTCTTCCATGTCGATTTTGGCATCCACCGTGAGTAGGGTCACAAGCTTCTTCAATTTTTGGTAGGACAGGTATTGCCCGTAATCGAGGTCGTGTGTGCCTCCAAAAAAGACAGGCAATATCTGCTGCCGCATCAGGTAATCTCCTACCTGCCGGATATTCTGGTAGGTATCATTCAGGCTTTCCCCTGAGATTAAATCTCCCAAGTCCGCGATTTGGTACGGAACAGCACCCTTTTTTAGCTGGTACAGCTTCTCACGAATCTCAGAACTTGCTCGATGAATACTTTCGGAACGCTTCGCTCCCCGACTTTCTTTCAAGCCCACTAAGGCAATTTGAATGCCTCTGAGTTCTGGAAAGCCATGGTGATGAATGGTGAGCTGATTAAAAAAGGAATTCTCGAGGTAGCCTTTTTCTACAACAGCAGATTCTACAGGCTCAAAAAAAGAAGAGATGTTCATGGAAAGTCTTTAGGTTTTTAAAACTAATCAAAAATGATACCTAAAAAAAAATCCTGCAGTTGCAGGATTTTTTAGGTCGACTTAACCACCGAAATCGTCAAATCGAATATTTTCTTTCGGAATACCCAAGTCGTCTAGCAACTTCAGTACCGCGGCGTTCATCAATGGAGGACCGCATAGGTAGTATTCTACTTCATCTGGCTCAGGGTGATTTTTGAGGTAGTTTTCAAACAATACCTGGTGGATAAATCCTACATAGCCATCTGCTTCTCGGTCTTCCAAAGAAGTCTTGATTTTCCAGTTGTCTTCAGGAAGGGGCTCAGATAGCCCGATGTGGAAGTTGAAGTTCGGGAATTCCTTTTCGATTTCTCTGAAATGAGGCACATAGAACAATTCCTTTTTGGATCGTCCGCCATACCAGTAAGAAACCTTACGTGAAGTCTTTTCAGTGTGGAACAGGTGGAAGATTTGTGCTCTCAATGGAGCCATTCCCGCACCACCACCGATGTAGATCATTTCTCTTTGGGTAGGATTGATGTGGAATTCTCCATAAGGTCCAGAGATCATCACTTTATCTCCTGGCTTGCATCCAAACACGTAAGATGAACAAACACCAGGGTTGACATCCATCCAACGGTTGTTGGCACGATCCCATGGTGGAGTTGCGATACGGATCGTCAACATCACAATGTTTCCTTCAGCAGGGTGATTGGCCATGGAATAGGCGCGGAATAGGGGCTCGTCATTTTTCATAACCAAGCTCCACAGACCAAACTTATCCCAATCGCTCTTGTACACATCGGCAGGGTGACCCAATTCCGGATGCGGAGTGATATCCATGTCCTTGAAGTTGACCTTGATTGCAGGCACATCAATCTGGATGTATCCACCTGCCTCGAAGTGAAGAACTTCACCTTCAGGTAGTTTTACTTTAAATTCTTTGATGAACGTAGATACGTTGTAATTGGAAATTACTTCACATTCCCACTTTTTGATGCCAAAGATCTCTTCAGGAACGCGGATTTTCATGTCCTGCTTTACCTTCACTTGGCAAGCCAAACGAACATGACCTTGCTGTTCTGCACGGCTCAGGTGACCTACTTCAGTAGGCAATACATCCCCACCACCATCATCTACAATACACTTACACATCGCGCAAGTACCTCCTCCACCGCAGGCAGAAGGAAGAAAGATTTTTTGATTACCTAAGGTAGATAGCAAGCTTGACCCCGCAGAAGCAACAATTGGATTGCTTTCGTCCCCGTTGATGATAATCTTAACGTCTCCAGAATTCACCAGCTTAGACTGGGCAAAAAGGAGGATAAATACCAGTAGCAGAATGATCGCCGTAAACGCTACAATGGAAGTAATAATTACAGAACCCATGAAATCTTAATTTTTATTTTTCGTAGGAAAACCCCGTTTTTAGGAGCACAAATATATTTATTAATCAGGAATGCACGCCAAAAATAATGGCAAATTTGGACGCAATTTCTGACTTCTTTTTTGGTATGCTAAACGATTAATTCTTCAACAGATTGAGCAAAGTACTCAGCTTTAATTTCAACAGTCGCCTGTCGACAATGAAATCAAGAAAACCGTGTTCCAACACAAATTCAGAACTCTGAAATCCCTTGGGCAAATCCTTACCGATGGTCTCTCGAATCACACGTGGACCAGCAAATCCAATCAATGCTCCTGGTTCAGCAATGTTGAAATCACCCAACATGGCATAGGACGCAGTGACGCCACCTGTAGTTGGATCCGTAAGTAGGGAGATGTAGGGAATGCCTGCTTTATCGAGTAGGGCAAGTTTGGCAGAGGTCTTTGCCATCTGCATCAACGAAAATCCTGCTTCCATCATTCGCGCTCCCCCTGATTTGGAAATCATTAGGAAGGGAATTTTGTGTTTCAAGGAATGATCGATCGCTCTAGCAATTTTTTCTCCCACTACCGACCCCATGGATCCACCAATAAAATTGAAGTCCATGCAAGCAATGACGAGGTCCACGCCATTCATTTTCCCGTAGGCTGCTCTCACAGCATCGTTCAATTCAGTTTTACTGATCGTCGCATCAATTCGAGATGAATAGGATTTGGTATCCACAAATTTGAGAGGATCCCCAGACTTCATTCCTTCATCTAATTCGGAAAAATCATTTTGATCAAAAAGGATTTCAAAGTATTCTTTGGAACCAATTTTAACATGAAAATCATCGTTTGGGGATACGTAGGCATTACTTTTCAATTCCCGGGTGTGAACGATTGTCCCGTTGGGGGTCTTAAACCACAACCCATCCGGTGCATCCTTCTTTTCCGCTGTGGAAGTTTTGATGCCTTTGTCAGTTCTCTTAAACCAAGCCATTTAACCAGTTTGAATGTTCTTACGCCTCAAAGGTGACAAATTTAGTTTGAAACTCTTATAATTAAAATTTTATTATCAACCCCTCTTTCGGTCTGTTTGACCACTAGCCTAAATTTCCTTTTTCTGGGGATTATTTTTTAGTACTTTGAAATTCAATTACAGCACAACCACCCCTTACCCACGAACTAGCAAAGCCCATGAGCCTTTCCCTACTCTTGCTGATTTCAGCCATCATTCTTTTGCTTGCCTACCGGTTTTATGGAAAATACGTGTACAACAAGTTTGGATTAAGTGATGCCAGAAAAGCCCCCTCACACACCCACCGAGACGGCATTGATTACGAGCCAAGCAAGCCTATTGTAGTTTTAGGACATCATTTTGCCTCGATTGCCGGGGCGGGACCCATCGTCGGGCCCATCATTGCAGTGACTTTTGGTTGGATTCCCGCAGTGATTTGGATTTTGGTTGGAGGGATTTTCTTTGGTGCAGTCCATGATTTGGGAAGCATGGCTGCCTCTTTGCGTACAGAAGGCAAGTCCATTGGCGTGATTATTCGAAATCAAATCGGGGTTAGGGGCAAACAGCTGTTTATTCTTTTCAGCTTTTCTACGCTAATCCTAGTAATCGGAGTCTTTTCAGACATCATCGCCAAAACCTTTGTGGCCAATCCTGGGGTAGGCTCCGCATCCATCCTTTTTATTTTCTTGGCCATTGCTTTTGGCTATGCCAACAAATGGGTTGGAAATAAAAATTTGGCTTTTGTCCTTATCACCATCGTTGGGGTGGTACTGATGTACTACTTTGTCTACCTAGGCACGCAGATTCCCTTGGCCTTAACCTACCCGATATGGGTTGGAGGCCTATTGGTCTATGCCTTTATCGCTTCTGTTACTCCCGTATCGCTCTTACTTCAACCTCGAGATTACCTGAATAGCTACTTGCTCTATGGCTTGATGATCGCTGCTGTAGTTGGCGTGTTTGTTTCAGATCCCACCCTAGAAATGAGTACAGAAGTACAATTATCTAGCGAAAGTTTAGGTTATGTGTTTCCAGTATTGTTTGTAACGATTGCCTGTGGGGCGATATCTGGATTTCACTCTTTGGTAGCTTCAGGAACCACCTCTAAGCAACTGGACAAAGAGAGTGATGCCAAGCTAGTTGGGTTCGGCGGGATGTTGATCGAATCCTTTCTAGCCATCATTTCTGTTGGAGCCGTGGTGATTCTGACCAAACAAGAATATACCGAGCGCCTAAGTATTGAAGGGCCTGTGGCACTTTTTTCAACTGGCCTGGGAGGAATGATAGCTAATTTGGGGTTGTCAGAAACTTTTGCAGTAGGATTTGTAGCCTTGACAGTATCGGCATTTGCCTTGACTACCTTGGATACCTGTACCCGATTGGCTCGCTTTACCTTGCAAGAGTATTTTGAAGACATGCCTCAGCCAGCCGCTAAGGTATTGGCAACTAACAGATACCTGTCCACCACTATCGTGGTCATTCTATCTGTCCTTTTGCTTGGGTCCGGCGAATTTGAAACACTTTGGCCTATTTTCGGATCTGCCAATCAACTCCTGGCTGCACTCGCCCTGCTGACCATCGGGGTTTGGCTAATCAAGAATAACATCTCTGCTACCTTCGTGACCATTCCCATGTTCTTCATGTTTACGGTCACCTTGGCCTCGCTAGGTCTTTTCGCCTTTAAAAATTTCGAGGATGGAGGTTATGTTTTAGCAGCCATTGCTAGTCTATTGTTTGTGCTGGCAATTGCCCTAATTCTACTGGCCATCAAAAGTCTAAAAAAAGAGGTCAAGACATCTGAAAAGACATCTTGACCTCTTAGCAGGCAAGGAGGAATTAATCTACTCCATCTAGCTTTGCCCTAGTCACTGAATAGGCGGCAGATTTTCTGCCTTGATCCAAGCCGGCGTCCGCATCAAACTGGTAATGGATCCCACCATAAATCCGGGACATGGCCGCTTCTTCAGCCCAAGTTCGAAACTGGCTTGCATTGGCTGGAAAAAAGTGGGCCATTACTTCCGCAGCAGCACCCGAAAACGCTGCATGTCCCGAAGTGTAGGCTGGAAAATTTGGCGTTCCTAAAATCGTCTTAAATCCAGGGATGGTTTGAATCGGCCGTGGATAATGGTAGTAATATTTTGCATCCCAGCAGGCAATCCCCGCATCGGCAATGGCCATGTTGAGGTATGCAAATACCCGAGCAGTCCGGACTGGACTCAATTTTTTGGCTACCACCTCTTCTTTGGCAAATCGATTCCAATGCCCTGGAGGGGTGTAGGTGCTTAACCCATCGTTCCAGAAGTTGGCTATCCTGCGCTGGTTGGTGGTTAGGTTGTTAGCATACTGCTTCAATTCCTTGGCCGACTTTTCAAATTCCGGAGATCCAGGTGCTGGTGGTGGGCCAGGACGGACCGCCTCCACATTGGGGACATTCCAAAGTCGAACCTTACCAAAGAGTGGAACCAAGCCAATCATCCGCTGTGGGGTCTCTTGATTTTCCCAAACCCATCCAAAACGCTCTTTAGCGGCATTCTTAATGGAGTCTGATTTAACTCGAGTCGTTTGGGCATTTTTCATCCCATCTGTGGACGCTCGAGTCAAGGTTGTTTTGGCCACCGAGGCCCCAATCAGTTTTCCCGCTTCCACATCACTGCTGACGTTAATGCCTGCTACAACAAGCGATTCCAAATGCTCCTGGGCTTTCTGAGCCAAAAACTCTTTCTCCAAAGGAAACATCGCCGTTAGCACATCCCGAGAAGCCGTCGCAATCACTGCTCCATCTGAAGGATAGGAAAATAGTCCGTTAGTCTCATAGGCAGATTTGATCTGAGAATCCAGTTGGTAAGGGGCCTGCCGCTTAAACTTGTACTTGTAATGCCAGGCCATAATCAAGCCATCGTATTGTGCTACGCTCAAATGAGCAAGCATCCTGCTGGTGTAAGGGGGATGCGAATACGGAAATTTGGGATAGTTGGAAGGGTTGGCAGGATCCGGTACAGGATAGCTTCCATCTGGATTTGGAGCCGGGATCAAATTGTATTTGGTTGCCAACTCTAAAGCAATTTCATTCCAACGTACCAATGGATTGTTGGTCCAATAGGCTACCGCTTCCCGCTGTGCTGAAGTTGCTTTGCTCTGCATTTCTCTGGCATCTGCCAATTCCTTGAGCAGTTCCGCAGAGCTGGATGCAGCTGGAGTGGAAATGGGAATTTGTTCATTCGAAGTGTGCAGCACCAATTTCCATTGCCCTGCATTGGCGTCTAAATTCGAAAATTGATACCCTGTAAATTCGTATTTGGTGGGCAAGTCTTCCACACAAGAACTTCCCAAAAAGGCGAAGATTACGAGTAGTAGAATTGAATAATTATATTTTTTCATGTTGTCAGAATTTAAAAGGCCTTGAATTGGTAGGTGATTCCTAGTCCATAGCCAGAAAATTGGCCCATATTCCTTCCAGAAATTGCCTTCTGGTAGGAGGCAATGAGCCCAAAGCCCCCATTGGTTTTAAAATAATACTGAGCAAATCCTTCCACCCGATCAAAATCAACCTTATTGGTAGGCTGGGGCATGGAATATACTCGGATATCGTCACCTGAGGTAGATTTGATAGTCGTTAGGCTTGCCTCCACCCGCAATTTTTTCTTGAACATCCAGGATCCAAGGGTCACTTGTCCAAGAAAAGCATTCGGCACATCCATTTTAGCAGTGTAATAGGCTTGATCCGTATAATAAAAATCCCGCTCCGCCTCGGTCACTCCTCGATGCAAGTAGGAGTAGGATGCCCTGATGTAAGGCCCTTTATCCAATTCATATTTTCCTATGGCTCGGATACCCAATTCATTGGCACCAAAACCCAGGCTAAAGGGCATGTAATCCGATAAATAATTGGAAGCCGGTGTACTAAAGCTCAGGTTGGAAAATCCTGTCAATTTGCCTTTGCCTATGGATTTTTCAACAAGCAAGGCCTTCACCGAAATCCCTAAATCTTGAATTCCTTCTACTCCAGTAAGCTGCCCTGCAGAAGCTTCTGTTTTGACATAGGGGAGACTGAGGATTACATTGACTTTATCGGTAATTCCCCCAACGATCATTGGCATGCCCATCTGTCTGGTGAACGTTCCGATGTTTTGATTTACTCGTATCGTGGAGCCCTCCCAATACCGGTCCCAGGTGACCTGGTCGTATTGTAGAGCAATGCAAATCTCTCCTTTTGGCATCATCAAGCCATCCAAGGGAGTTTGCGCATGCGCTATCGTGATGATCCCCAAGCTTGCGCAAAGCAAGCCAAGGAATCTGAAATGATTCTTCATCGCTAATAAGTGTGAGGTATGATAAAAATGATTACACACGATTCCAAGCAGGAATTTTGCCTTGATTTGGAGCTACGTGTCGATTAGTTTGAACCCACAAGCAGAAATAGGCTTGATTTAATTGGGCCAAATAAAAAATTACCCGAGTTGGGGCGGGGGGCTGTCTAAAATGAAACTAGGACTCAAATACGTTGAAAAAATAAACCCAATTTCTGTGGAAAATTTCGGTGCACTCATCCCTTCAAAGGAAAGGAGTCCAGTGCCTAAATAATCTTTGGCAAACTGCAACCCCAAATTTCCAGTCTCCTGATCTTGAGGAAGCTGATCTTCTGCAAGGGCAGAAATCCATTTTTTCACCGTCACATCCAGTACTTTTCTGGCCGTATCTGGCACATAGACCACTTGCAACGTATCATTTTGGTAGCGCTGCTTGATGGCTCGGTAATAATTACCCTCCAATTCAAAACGCGTATTTGTTGCTTGAAAATCCTCTTGATTGGCAAAATACGGGGCATTGAGCGGAATCTCTAAAATTTGCTCCTCCAGCTGTACCTGTTGCTCCCCATAGATTTGATCCATCCAATTTCGCTCAAGGGACACATTCGCGGAGAGGTACACCACGTAGTATCCAAAGTGAAAGAGGACAAAACAAAAAAGGAGCGCTATAGCTACTGCGTTTTTCAATTCGGAGAATGTTTAACCAAAAATTGTAAGAATCGAGATGAAAAACAACAGGATCCCCAAGTTTCTTCACTTTAGGAGGACTGACCAACTAATTGGCACACATAACTCAATCCCAACAAAATAAGGGTGGCAATGCCATACACCTGAATGACCTTCAGTCGATTGAATCGATCCAAAAACCAAAGCACGAGCACCGGTCGAACCAGACCCAAGAGCAGCAGAAAGGCGGATGCAAGCGCCAATCCGAAGGAGAGCAAATGAATTACTTCAAGCATGGTATAAAACTAAAAAAGGAACAGCGAATGCCGTTCCTTTTTATACACACTTTTTTGAAACTTATTTCTTACGCTTGATTTCGCGCAATTCGTATCCTTCGATGGTATCGTCAATCTCGATATTGTTGTAGTTCTTGATGGAGATACCACACTCGTAACCCGCTTTAACCTCTGAAACATCGTCTTTGAAGCGCTTCAACTGGTCGATCTCACCTTCATGGATCACAATACCTGCACGGATGATGCGGATTTTGTTTTTTCTAGTGATAAAGCCGTCTGTCACATACGAACCAGCAACGGTACCCACTTTCGTGATTTTGAATACTTCACGAACGGTGATGTTACCTGTAATCACTTCTTCGTATTCTGGTTCTAGCATCCCTTCGATCGCATCTTTGATTTGATTGATCGCATCGTAAATGATGGAGTAGTGACGAATCTCGATTTCCTCTTGTTCCGCAAGCTTTTTCGCATTGGAAGATGGACGAACCTGGAAACCAATGATGATCGCATCCGAAGCTGAAGCTAGCAATACGTCCGATTCAGAAATCTGACCCACACCCTTATGGATGATGCTCACTTTTACTTCATCCTTGGATAGCTTGAGCAAGGAATCCGAAAGTGCTTCCACGGATCCGTCCACGTCACCTTTGATGATGATGTTGAGTTCCTTGAAACTTCCGATAGCCAGTCGACGACCAATTTCATCCAAGGTGATGTGCTTCTTGGTACGCAAACTTTGTTCGCGCTGAATCTGCTCTCTAGAATTGGCGATTTCTCGTGCCTCTCGTTCTGTATCGTACACCTTGATGGTATCTCCAGCTTGAGGAGCACCGCTCAATCCTAACATCAGGACAGGAGTGGAAGGACCTGCTTCTTTCAGCTTGATCCCTTTGTGATCAAACATTGCCTTTACTCGGCCATAGTGCTGACCAGCAAGTAATACATCTCCTATTCTCAAGGTACCCGCTTGCACCATGATTGTGGATACATATCCTCTACCTTTATCCAAGGAGGCTTCAATTACAGTTCCTACTGCGTTTTTATCTGGATTGGCTTTCAATTCCAAGATTTCTGATTCAAGAAGTACTTTTTCTAGAAGTTCATCTACTCCTTGACCAGTCTTCGCTGAAATCTCCTGGGACTGGTATTTTCCACCCCAATCTTCAACCAATAAGTTCATGTTGGCCAACTCTTCCTTGATTTTTTCAGGACGAGCATTCGGCTTATCTACCTTGTTGATCGCAAAGATCATCGGCACACCAGCAACTTGCGCATGGTTAATCGCTTCCTTGGTTTGAGGCATGATGCTATCGTCTGCAGCGATTACGATGATGGCTACGTCGGTGATTTTAGCACCTCGAGCTCGCATCGCGGTGAAGGCCTCGTGACCTGGAGTATCCAAGAACGCTATTTTATGTCCAGTCTTGGTCATTACGTCGTATGCACCAATGTGCTGCGTAATTCCACCAGCTTCCGCTGCGGTAACTTTAGACATACGGATAAAATCGAGCAAGGAGGTTTTACCATGATCGACGTGTCCCATGATGGTGACAATCGGCGCTCTTTCTTCCAGTTCCTCTTCCGTATCCGCTACCTCTTCTTCCATCTCATCTTCGATGGACTTGGTAAATTCCACATCAAAGCCAAATTCATCCGCAATGATTGTGATGGCTTCTGCATCTAGGCGTTGGTTGATGGACACAAACATTCCTAGTGACAAGCAGGCCGATATAATTTGGTTGACCGACACATCCAAAAGTGCTGCCAAGTCATTGGCAGAAATGAATTCGGTTACCTTTAAGATTTTTACCTCATCTCCTTCAGTTTCTACATCGCGATCGCGTTCGGCACGCTTGTCGCGTCTAGATTTGGTTTTTCCACCTGGCTTACTGCCTTGAAGTCTCGCAAGGGTTTGCTTGATTTGATCTTGAATTTCCTTAGGAGTTGGCTCCGCCTTTTGGATACGCTGCTGGGGATTACCTCCTGCTGGACGTGGCTGATTCGGGCGATTGGGCTGGCCTGGGCGAGGGGGCTGACCTGGTCTTCCGCCTCGTTGGTCTTGCGGACGATTTGGTGCGCCTGGTGCTTGACCTTGACCCGCTGGGGTTGGAGCCCCTGGCTTACTATCAATGCGTTTTCTAGGCCTTTTCTTATCTTTTCCTCTTTCATCAGAAGAAGCTACTGGACCTCCTTTTTTCTTAGTTCGATCTACAGGAAGCTCAATTTTGCCGAGTACAGTAAGTCCCTTGAGGGAGTCTGCTTTGGCAGAGATAAGTTCCTCCGGAACCACCTCTGTTGCTGGGCTTGGCTGAGGAGCTTCCACTACCTTAGGGGTAGGTGCAGGGGCTGGAGTTGCAGGTGCAGCAGGAGCGGAAGGAGCCACTGGCTCAGGTTTTTTCTCTTCTTGCTTTGGCGCTGGAGCTGGTTTCGGCTGAGGTGCCGGCGGGGTAGGTGCTGGCTTTTTGGAAAGGTCTACTTTCCCCAAAACTCGAATTCCTTCTAATTTTGGTGCTTCAGAAGCTATTTTTTCTACGACTGGCTCTGGAGCTTTCGCTACAGGCGCAGGAGTAACTTGCGGCGATTGAACGGGTGCAGGCGCAGGGGTAGGCTCTACGGCTTTTTCCTGCTTCGGCAGATCCTGCTCCGATGCTGTAGGCTCATGACGCTTCCCAATAGATAAATGGGAAGCCTCTTCCTTTTCAAGAGCAGAGGACTTGAATTCCTTTTCCAGCATGGACACTTGGTCCAACGTGATCTTGGAATTGGGATTGTTCTCTACCTCATAGCCCTTTTTAGCCAAGGACTCAACAATGGTTGCCGTACCCACGTTGAGTTTTCTGGCTATCTGGCCTAATCGCATCATTTTTTCTTCTGACATAAGCAAAAACCTCTTTCGAAATCTTAAGTAAAATTAGGTAATCTTCGGGGTTTAAGCCCCTTATTGGTCAAATTCTGTTCTGAGAATTCGGAAAATTTCATCAATGGTCACTTCCTCCAGCTCTGTTCTACGAATCAAATCTTCCTTGCTCAACACCAACACACTCTTTGCAGTGTCCAAGCCTGTCTTTTTGAGTTCGTCGATAATCCACTGATCGATCTCATCTGAGAACTCATTCAAGTCCACATCTTCTTCTTCTTGATCGTTCAACTCACGGAACACATCGATTTCATAGCCTACCAAACGGCTGGCCAACTTGATGTTGAACCCGCCTTTTCCAATCGCTAGGGAAACCTGGTCTGGCTTCAAAAACACGGAAATACGCTTGGACTCCTTGTTGATGGAAAGCGAAGAAACTTTTGCTGGGCTTAAAGCACGGGAGACATAGAGGTCCAAATTCTCCGTGAAATTGATCACGTCGATATTTTCATTCTGTAATTCACGTACGACTGCATGGATACGGGATCCTTTCATGCCCACACACGCACCCACTGGGTCGATACGGTCATCGTAGGACTCTACTGCTACTTTGGCACGCTCACCTGGTTCACGAACCACCTTCACAATGGTGATCAAGCCGTCATACACTTCTGGAACTTCATTTTCAAAAAGTCTTTCCAAGAAAACCGGGGAAGTACGAGACAAAATCACTTTCGGATTTCCATTGATCATGTCTACACGATGAACAATTGATTTGACAGAATCGCCTTTTCTAAATCGATCCTTCGAAATTTGTTCGCCCTTAGGTAGAATCAATTCATTGCCTTCGCTGTCGATCAAAAGAATCTCACGTCCTAGAATCTGATACACTTCGGCTGAAATGATTTCTCCTACTTGCTCCTCGTATTTGCTAAATAGAATGTCTTTCTCAAGGTCCTTGATGCGCTGGATTAGCGTTTGACGAGCCATTTGAACTGCCCGTCTTCCAAACTCTTCCAGTTCAATTTTCTCATAAACCTCTTCACCTACTTCAAAGTCAGGCTCGATTTTTTGAGCATCAGAAAGGCTGATTTTATCAAAGTCCCAGATATCCTCGGAGTTGTCATCGACAATTTCTCGAATTCTGAAAATTTCCAAATCACCTTTATCGGCATTGATGGTCACATCAAAATTCTCGTCTGATTCAAACTTCTTGCGAATCATCGCTCTAAATACATCTTCCAGAATACGGATCATAGTAGGGCGATCCACATTTTTAGATCTCGCAAACTCTGCGAAGGATTCAATTAAGATTTTTGCATCCATTGGTATTAGTTAAAAGATACTTGTACGATAGATTTTTTTAATTCCTTGAAAGAGAAGGAATGCTCCTCTTCCACACTTTTTTTTCCTTTTTCTTTTTTGGTGACCACCAATTTAATCCCCTGCTCCTCTACTTCCTTTAATTTGCCTGACACCTCTTCCCCAGAGAGCAGGAAGACCTTAAGCGTCCTCCCAATATTTTTTTGGTACTGTCTTTTTTCGGTAAGCGGATAATCCAAACCAGGTGATGAAACCTCTAGGGTGTACGCTTCTTCCAATAGTTCATTGGTCTCTAGTTCCCCAGACAGAGCCCTACTCAAAGATGCGCAGGCAGCGATAGTCATTCCTTGATCGGCGTCAACCAAAATGAGGATTTTGGTTTTGTCCGCCACACGATCAATTTTAACCTCCACGAAAAAATGTTCTTCATCAGGAAGGTGCTTTTCGACTAGGTCTAGAATCACATGCTTTAGGTCACTCATACAGCAGGATAATGAAAGAGGGGACTGTTGTCCCCTCTACAAACTTTAGAATACCCGACAAAAGTAATAGAAAGATTGACGAAATACAAAATAGCGCATTAAATGCTCCGAAATTTTGCTTAAATTTAATCCATTGCCCCGGAAAATTGACCGCTTACACCAATTCGCTTTCAAATCTTTCCGTCCAAAACAAAAAATCTTCTTTCTCTCTGTTTTATCAATTTAAGGTAATATTTTTGTCGATTCTTGGGCAAAAAATAGGACGCAAGGACTATCCTGATCGTCCATTACCGAGTTCAAAGCCAAAAAAAATTAAGAATGGGACTATTTGATTTTTTCTCAAGTGATATCGCCATTGATTTGGGTACCGCAAATACCTTGATCATCCACAAAGACAAAATTGTGGTGGACGAACCATCGATCATTGCCATTGACAAAACGAACAATCGCGTTTTGGCTGTGGGGAGAGAGGCGATGAATATGCATGAGAAGACCCATGAAAACATTAAAACCATCCGCCCCCTAAAAGATGGGGTGATTGCAGACTTCTACGCTGCCGAGCAAATGATCCGTGGATTGATTAAAATGATCCCAGGGCAGAAGAAAGGCCTATTTCCTCAGTCCCACAAAATGGTAATTTGCATTCCTTCGGGCATCACTGAAGTGGAGAAGCGAGCGGTTCGTGACTCTGCTGAGCACGCTGGCGCTAAAGAAGTATACATGATTTACGAACCGATTGCAGCAGCCATCGGTATTGGGATTGACATTGAAAAACCAATGGGCTCCATGATTGTGGACATTGGAGGGGGAACTACAGAAATTGCATTGATTGCCTTGTCTGGTATAGTTGCTGACCAGTCCATCCGCGTTGCTGGGGACACATTTACCAAGGACATCTTGGATTACATGCGTAGACAGCACAACCTATTGATTGGTGAGCGTTCTGCAGAAAAAGTAAAAATTGCCATTGGCTCTGCGCTTACCGAATTGGATGATGCTCCAGATGATTACGAGATTCGCGGTCGGGATTTGATGACGGGTATTCCAAAAGTGATCAAAGTGTCCTACTCTGAAATTGCTTTTGCATTGGACAAATCGGTATCCAAAATTGAGGAAGCGGTACTAAAAGCATTGGAAATCGCACCACCAGAATTGTCAGCGGATATTTACGACAACGGCATTCACCTTACAGGTGGAGGAGCCTTGTTGAAAGGGCTTGACAAGCGTCTGCACCAAAAAACCAAGCTTCCTATTCACATTGCAGACGATCCTTTAAGAGCAGTTGTTCGTGGTACAGGCACTGCACTGAAAAACATTCAAAACTTCCGAACCGTTCTGATGACCTAATACCTGAATGCTACGCATCCTTGAGTTCCTTTACCGTGTAAGAGCATTTTTACTATTCGCATTTCTTGAATTTTTGGCGATCTGGATGATCGTCGCCAACAATTCCCCTCAAGGAGCAGCATTCTTTAATAGTTCGAATGAATTGGTGGGCAATGCGCTCAAAAAACAGGCGGATGTGGTTCAGTTTTTCTCACTCGCAGATGCCAATGTCGCGCTTGTCGATGAAAATGCAAGCCTAAAGCAGGAGCTACTGAGACTACAGGTCAAACCGGACAGCATTTCCTTGGCAATTGATTCCACGCTAAAAGCAACGTTTGAACTCAAAGGCGCTCGCGTAGTAGCCAATTCCTTGCGCTTTTCACAAAACTACCTGACGCTCTACAAAGGCGCTAAAGATGGAATTAAACCTGGGATGGGTGTGTTTAACGCTCAAGGTATCGTAGGTAGGGTCAAATCTGTTTCAGAGAATTATTCAGTTGCATTTTCAGTACTCAATACTAGCCTACTCATTTCTGCCAAAATTAAATCCTCAGAGGTTTTTGGTTCGGTACAATGGGATGGGGGCAATACCTCCGAAGTACAACTACTTTATGTACCTCGACATGTCAAAGCGACCAAAGGGGACACTGTAATCACCTCGGGCTTCAATGCTGTATTCCCAGAGGGATTGCTAATTGGGCAAATTTCAAAAGTAGAAGTCAATAAAAAAGACCCCAATTACTTGGCCATTACTGTAAAACTGAGCACTGATTTTAGTAAATTAACCTATGTGTATTTGGTGGAAAACACCCAGTTCCAAGAGATAGATTCGCTGTACCGCCAATCCGATTTGATCAATGAATATTAGAAACCTGATATCGTATGGCCTCCTGATCCTTATTCTAGGATTGGTTCAGATTTTATTTCTAAAAAATCTAGCCGTCTTTGGCCATGCTTTTGGGTTTGTATACCTCCTAGGATTATTGATTTTGCCAAGCACAATCCGAACCATCCCCTTGATGCTGATTGCATTTTGCCTTGGGTTTATCTTGGATGTGTTCTTTGAAACGATTGGCATGCACACCGCAGCCGCTACCCTATTTGCATTCTTAAAGCCCATTTGGCTCAAAGCAGCTAGCCCTACTGGAGGCTTTGATGAAGCGGAGGAGCCCAGCCTTGGGCAGATCGGGTTTGGACGCTACATCAGTTACGCCTTTCCACTCCTATTTGTATATGCGCTCGCCTTTTTTATTGCAGACCAATGGGGTATTGGCGGATTTTTTGGGGTCTTGAGCAAAAGCTTCTTTTCCGCGCTATTCACCCTGATACTTACCCTAGTGGTGCAGTTGCTGTTCTTTAGTCGTAAACGAGGCATCTGATGAGAGACCAGCGCCCAGCCGTCATCCTTTTAGTCATCTTTTTGATAAGCGGAGTCCTGCTTGTCAAGCTTTTTGCCATCCAAGTCCTGGACGATAGTTTCTTAAAGCGGGCAGAAAGTAATGCCATCCAACGAATCGTCGATCACCCTTACCGAGGATTAGTTTACGACCGTACTGGCAAATTGATGGTATTCAACAACCCCATCTTTGACCTGATGGTGGTCCCACGTGAATTTAATGTGGGCGATACCGCAAAATTCTGTGAACTGTTTCGAATTAGTAAAGAGGAGTTGATCACAAGCTACAACGCAGCCAAATCCTACTCTAAAGTAAAACCCTCTCCCCTGATCAAGCAACTCTCCACCAAGGATTTTGCGCGGATCCAAGACTTTTTGGTAGACTACCCTGGACTATTTATTCTTACCCGATCCGTGCGATCTTATCCATCTGCCACCACCGCCCATGCCTTGGGATACATTGGTGAGATTAGTGGCAATCAACTGGAAAAGGATACGGCTGAGTATTATTCTCAGGGAGATTATGTGGGGCTGAGTGGGCTAGAAAAATACTATGAAAAAGAGCTACGCGGAAGAAAAGGTGTGAAGTACAAAATGGTCAATGTACGAGGGGTTGACAAGGGGCCGTTCAAAGAAGGGGAATACGATACCATTTCAATGGCAGGCCAAAACTTGACTTCAACGATTGACTTGGACCTTCAGCGGTATGGGGAAATGCTCATGAATGGGAAAACTGGTTCCGTGGTAGCGATTGAACCCAAAACAGGGGAGATTTTGGCCATGATATCAGCGCCCTTTTATGATCCAAACCAGCTCACTGGTGCTGAGTTTGGCAAAACCTACAAAAAGCTAAACCGAGACAATTCCAAGCCGCTATTCAATCGGCCGATCATGGCTACCTATCCTCCTGGATCCATCTTTAAGATTGTGCAGAGCTTGATTGGCCTTCAAGAAGGTGTGCTTACGCCAAATTCAACTTTTGCTTGCAATAGATCTTTGGTGGCCTGTCACAACCACCCCAATCCAGTGAATTTATTTGGTGCCATTCGAAATTCTTGCAATCCCTATTACCACCAAGCATTTCGTCAGATCATCAACCGAGAGGTGTCCTCCAATACCTTCAAGGACACCGAAATTGGGTTAAATGCCTGGAGGGAAAAAGTCCTGAAGTTTGGATTGGGTAGCCCTTTGGGGATGGATATGACTGGGGAAAAGGGAGGAGATATCCCTTCAAGCAAACTCTACGACCGCATTTATGGAGCAGGGCATTGGAAATATTCCACCATCTATTCCCTATCGATAGGACAAGGCGAGATGCAA
Organism: Spirosoma fluviale; assembly: GCA_945872775.1. Lineage (GTDB taxonomy): Bacteria > Bacteroidota > Bacteroidia > Cytophagales > Cyclobacteriaceae > Algoriphagus. Next base: position 20,001 of record CAMCBC010000007.1, read on the forward strand.
GTGACCCCACTTCAGATGGCCAACCTTGCAGCTATTTTTGCCAATAAAGGCTATTATTACACCCCTCATTTGGTGAAAGCCATCGATGGGAATCCAAAGAAAATCCCTGCTAAATTCCAACAAAAAATCTCAGTAGGTGTGGATGCGCGTCATTTTGATTTGATCCAAGATGCGATGGCAGAAGCGCTTTATGGAACTGCCAACCGAGCCGTGATGACCGACCTGGTGATCGCTGGAAAAACAGGAACAGCACAAAACCCGCATGGGGAAGACCACTCCGTATTCATTGCCTTTGCCCCAAAAGACAATCCCACCATTGCCATTGCCGTGTATGTGGAAAATGCAGGCTGGGGAGGAAGAGCGGCAGCCAGTACTGCATCCCTGATGATTGAGAAGTACATCAGACGAACCATCTCGAGGCCTGAACTTCAGGACTATGTAATCGCAGGTAATTTTATTTATTAAATGAAAGAATCAGAGGTTCAAATCAACCGAGTCGATTGGATCGCAGTATCCATCTACTTTGCATTGGTCGCCATAGGCTGGTTCAATATTTATGCGGTCGTTTACGATAGCCAGGTAGAAAAAAGCATCTTTGACCTATCCATCAGCTCAGGAAAGCAGCTCGTATGGATTGGTACGGCTGTCGGTCTGATCACCTTAATTATGGTGGCAGATTACCGCTTTTTTGAAAACCTTTCGCTGGTCATCTACCTCATCTTTCTGCTCATTCTAATCGTTACCCCAATTTTCGGAAAGGAGGTCAATGGACAGATCCTATCCATTGGCGTCGGGGAATTCCGCATTCAACCCGGGGAATTTGCAAAATTTGCAACTGCTTTGGCCTTAGCCAAAGTTATGGAACGCCCTACTTTTGACTTGAGCAAGCGAAACTATCAAGCCATTGCCTTCGGAGTTCTTCTGGTCCCAATCCTTTTGATCCTGTTGCAACCCGATACAGGTACCGCCATGGTGTACTTATCTTTGCTCATCATGTTTTACAGAGAAGGTCTTCCTCAGTGGTACTATGCATTGGGTTTGGGATCTGTCGGCATCACTTTACTTGCCTTGGGTGTAGATAACAATCTGTATTTGGCGGCAATCATCGTCTTGGTGGTGGGCGCTTTGATTTACTTGGGTAAAAGATCTTGGCAGCGCATACTAGCCTTCTCCTTGATAGGAATTGGACTGATTGCGTACATCTACTCGATCGATTTTGTGGTATCGAAGCTCCCACCTCACCAGCAAAACCGAATCATGGTACTCTTCAATCCAGATATTGATCCACTAGGGGTAGGCTGGAATGTGACCCAATCCAAAATTGCCATTGGCTCAGGAGGATTTTTTGGAAAGGGCTACCTCGAAGGCACACAAACCAAGTTTGACTTCGTCCCCGAACAAGACACCGACTTTATCTTTTGTACCCTTGGAGAAGAATTTGGGTGGATGGGAAGTTTTGTAGTGATCAGCCTTTTCGCAGGCCTACTGTACCGCTTGGTCATCATGGCAGAACGGCAAAAAACACGCTTTTCTAGAATTTATGGCTACGGCGTGGTATCCATTCTACTTTTTCACTTCATGGTCAATATCGCGATGACCATCGGGCTCTTTCCAGTGGTAGGTATTCCGCTTCCCTTCTTCAGCTATGGCGGTTCCTCACTCTGGTCCTTTACCGTCTTGCTATTTATCTTCATCAAGCTCGATTCTTCACGTGCTTCCCAGCTGGGCCGAATCAGTTAACCAAATAACCCTATTTAAAAACAAAGGGCGACAAGGAAAAATCCTTGCCGCCCTTTGTCTTAAATGGTAGTTGACTACCGAACGAATTTACGATAGACTTGCTGCATAAACTCACGTACTTCTTCCGATTCAATGTCCCAGCCTAGCTCTACTACAAATCGCGCATTGATTAGGTCCACTGCATCTTCAAAGGTATTCAACTCATCTATTGATTTTAACGCATGACGAAGCAAGTCTGCATTGTCATCAAATAATTCTTTGGTAAACATAAAGCGCTGATTTAGGGCCAGGCTTTCAGCCAGTTCACCCAAAATCCCCTTCATGCCCTTGTAGGTCTCTGTTGCAAACAAGGCCTTCAAGTGTGCCGCATCTAATCCCTTTCCAGTTGCGGGAGTGGAGGCGATGGGGGATCTTTTTTCGGGTTGAGGTGTCGGTATGCTTTCCTCTAGCTCCTCAATTAGTTCTTCCTCAACCTCTTCCAGTTCGTAACGAGGGGATTCTTCCACTTCTTCAAACTCAGGCTCGTCGGATGCTTCGCTTTCCTCAATTTGGCTTGCTGGTTGACCCAAATACGTCTCCAAATCAAAAGCCAAAGTTCCTCCCAAAGTAGCAAGAAGCTCTTTCGGAGTATCCAAACTCACTTTAAGCGACTGAAAACTGGCTAAAATTGCCTGCTGATAGCTTGCCAAGTCCATTCCAATTCCAGCCTTATCAATCAAACCTGTGACAAGCTTTTCATTCCATTTGAAGTACTTCTTATTCTCCTTTAGGTATTCATTGATTTTTCCGGTTGGTGCTTTTTCCAATTCTTTTTGGTAAAAGGAAAGCGGGTCAATTGCTACTTGGATCGCATCTTGGACCGCATCTTGCAACATCCCTTCCAGGTAACGACGCTCTATTTTGATCCGTCGGGAGAGCACATTCATAAACTGCGTAAGCGCCTCATGAACTGCAATGTCACGGTAATCAAAATAGGGGCTTGCCTTCAGCTTACCCAATTCCTCTTGCCACAACTCAAACAAGCGTTTGATGATGAAAAAATTTACCTGAGCACTTGGAGTCAGCTGAATGATTTCTTGTCCTGTGATGAATTGTCTACTGCTAAAAAATTGATCACAAACCAATTCTGCATAGGTGGTGGCATATTTTTCTAAATAATTGCCGTTAATTTGAGCGGTCATAGGAAGGTATTGTTTTCAAAAACAAACAAAATAATGGTCCGAATACGTATTCAAAATCTCGGAAATCGATCTATTGAATCAGAAACCACGGAACGTAAAGTTATCGAATTAATTCATGAAAATGGAATAGATTGGATGCATGCTTGTGGTAAAAAAGGAAGATGCACCACCTGTAAAATGCGTATTTTAGCGGGCCAAGAAAATTTAAGCCCAGAAACACCAGAAGAACTCCAATTTAGAATCCTAAACAGACTACTTCCGACTGAACGACTGGCCTGTCAAGCGCAAGTACTCCAAGGAGAAGTGACTATTCGAGTTCCTGAAACAAGTAAATTTTCCCATCTGACCTACACCGAATAAGTATGTTTATTGAACCCTCACCCATCCGTAGAAAACATGCCGAGCAGAAAGGTCAAATCGAAGTGATCTGTGGATCCATGTTTTCGGGGAAAACAGAAGAATTGATCCGAAGGCTAACCCGAGCACGCCTCGCCAAGCAGCATGTGGAGATCTTCAAACCTTCTGTAGATACACGGTACCACGATACCCATGTGGTTTCTCATGATGAAACTAGCATCCGATCTACCCCTGTCGGTTTCGCTGGAGATATTCTTTTGCTTAGCGGCACCTGCGATGTAGTGGGGATTGATGAGGCCCAATTTTTTGATGAGGAGATTGTTCGTGTAGTACAGCTCCTTGCCAACCAAGGCAAGCGGGTAATATTGGCAGGCTTAGACATGGACTTCAAAGGAAAGCCTTTTGATCCCATGCCCAAACTCATGGCCATTGCGGAATACGTCACCAAGGTTCATGCCATCTGCATGCAATGTGGGGATTTGGCAGCCTTCTCTTACCGTCTTTCGGCTGCCAAGGAAAAAGTAATGCTTGGGGAAAAGGACAGTTACGAAGCACGATGCAGAAAGTGCTTCTATGAAGCTCAGGGTTAAGGGGAAAAGACATGCTTAAAAAAACGGCAGGGATCGTATTAAGCCATATCAAGTACAAGGATAGCAGTATCATTGTGCGCATTTTCACCCGAGAACTTGGACTAAAAGCCTACCTCGTCAATGGGGTAAGGAGCTTGGGCAAAGGAAGTAAAATCGCATTGTATCAGCCCCTCACCCTGCTGGATTTGGTGGTTTATGACAAGGAGAATTCTGGATTGCAGCGGATTTCTGAAGCAAAAATCAAGCATCCCCAGCGGCTTATCCCCTTTGATATGGCTCGAACAAGTTTGGCCTTATTCAGTACAGAAGTCATCAGTAGAAGCATTTTGGAGGGATATCAAAATGAAGAACTCTTTGACTTTTTGGAGGAAAGCATCGCTACCTTGGATAGCCCAGAAACCAATTTATCCCATTTTCCCCTCGCCTTTTTACTTGAAAATGCAAGGCACCTGGGATTTGCCCCAGAGCTCGGGGAAGGATTTTTGGTAGAAAGCATACACCATCCCTTTAGCCCAGAGGAGGTTCAACTTGTACTTCCCTACCTGAAAGATCTTCTTGACCATACCTTCCATCCTACCACGACTTTGGCTCTCCCGCTTCGGAGAAAACTCTTGGATCACTTGGTGGAATTTCATGCACAGCACCTTGCCCATCCCCAGCCACTCAAATCCCTGCCAATCATCCGCCAGCTAATCGGCTGAATGCTAAAGATTAGCGTAGAAAGCCAAAAAAAAGAAAAATTTGTTTAATCCAACTTCAACAAGTAATATTGCATTCAATACGTGAATAAAGCATTCGGCCCACTTTGGCTTGAACTTTTCCTGCAGACCTTTTTCGCTCAGAAAATTATTCACCATCCCAAAACTACATTTTACCGATCCTAATTATTTCATCCCCTCTTTATGTACAACATAGAAGAACTCAGAATCAGACTTTTATCTGAATTGAAGGAGATTGCTGAGGAACTTGGAGTGAAAAATTCCAAATCTTTGAAAAAAGATGAACTGGTGTATGCGATTCTTGACCAACAAGCAATCATCCCAGAACAAGCACTTCCTAAGAAAAAGCCCTCGGTAGTAGAATCAGGCACCATCGGAGAAGAAAAATCCGAGGCCCCTGTACCTGCCGCAGCAACCACTAGCGAAGAGCCCGCAGAATTTAAACCCAAATTCAGAAGACAAAATGTCACTGAAGTTCCAACTACAAGTTCCGAGGCTCCAGCTGAGGAAACTCAAGCTGCTCCAAGAGAGGAACGAACACCCAAACCTTTTGTAAAGCCTGCGAAGGAATTTACACCTAGACCTGAACAAAGTGCTCCTCAAGGTAATTCTTCGGAAGAACCCAAAGCATTTAAGCCACGCAAGCGCGTGTTTGATGAGGAACCATCCCATGCAGCACCACAAGAAGGTGGGGCTGAAGCAGCACAACAGCCGACCGACGGGGAGGTAAATTACTACCGCGTAGAGGCAGAATTACCGAGACGCAAAAATTTCAAATCTCCTGAAGATGCACACATTCCTGTGGCGGAAACCCTACCCAGTAATGCCCGCAAAAAGCCATTTGTCAGCCCTAGAGAATTTGATGGGGTGATTGAAAATGAAGGAGTATTGGAAATCGTACAAGATGGCTATGCTTTCTTACGTTCCCTAGACTACAACTACCTCGCCTCTCCAGACGATATCTACGTTTCTCCAAGTCAAATCAAACACTTCGGTTTGAAAACGGGTGACCATATCAAAGGATCTATTCGTCCCCCTAAAGAAGGAGAAAAATACTTTGCCCTCCTCAAAATCACGACTGTGAATGGAAAAACCACAGACGAAATTAGAGACCGGGTTCCTTTTGAATACCTCACTCCACTTTTCCCTGAGGAGCGCTTAAACCTGTCCACAAAAGCAGACGGCTATTCTACCCGTATTCTAGACTTGTTTGCCCCTATTGGAAAAGGACAGCGAGGGATGATCGTAGCCCAACCGAAAACGGGTAAGACCGTACTTTTGCAGCAAATTGCCAATGCGATTACTCAAAACCATCCCGAGGTACACCTCATGATTTTGTTGATCGATGAGCGTCCTGAGGAAGTAACTGACATGGCTCGATCTGTCAATGCAGAAGTAATCTCATCCACATTTGATGAGCAAGCAGAACGACATGTCAAAGTGGCCAACATTGTGCTTGAGAAAGCAAAGCGAATGGTAGAAGTGGGCCACGATGTGGTCATCCTATTGGATTCCATCACTCGTTTGGCTAGAGCACACAATACCGTGGTGCCTAGTTCAGGCAAAATTCTCTCCGGTGGTGTGGATGCCAACGCATTACACAAGCCAAAACGCTTCTTTGGTGCAGCTCGAAATGTAGAAAATGGCGGTTCCTTGACCATTATCGCAACAGCCTTGGTAGAAACCGGTTCAAAAATGGACGAAGTAATCTTTGAAGAATTCAAAGGTACGGGCAACATGGAATTGGCTTTGGATCGTAAGCTGGCCAACAGAAGAATTTATCCTGCCATTGATGTCCTCAGCTCCGGAACACGTAGAGAAGATCTATTGATGGATAAGGAAGAAATGCAGCGTGTCTGGATCCTTCGCAAGCTAATGAGCGACATGACTTCCCAGGAGTCTATGGAGTTCCTACTTCAGCGCATGAAAGGTACCCGCGACAATGCGGAGTTCCTGATCAGCATGAACAGTTAAGCAAACTTAACTTTAGCTATTAAAAAGGGGCCTTTCAACGAAGACCCTTTTTTTTGGTTTTGGGAAACAGGAGGCAGTAGTTTTAATCTTCCTTTCTTAGGTGCTTCGGCATCTTGGCTCTACCAAAGCCTAGGGTCCCTTTCAATCCCGAAAAGGTGGCCTTCCACCAGGCATTGATTACCGACTTTCGAGTATCCCGCTTGATATATATTTCCCGAACCACGGGAGTTCCTCCAGCCGACCTGGGATTGGCATTTTTTGCAAGCAGATTGGCAAAAAAGCTATACAACCTCAACTTACCCTTTCCCGGCGCCAAGGTCATGCTGTCTAAAAACTGCAACTTGAAGTCCCGATACCCCAAGGTCATGCTGCCAAAAGCCTCGTGTTCGTTTACCTCAAACTCCCAATTTCCATGGGTAATCTCCCCAGAGCTGGGCCGCACAAACACTGTTTTCGACACCAAATCCGATACTGCTGCAAAAGCTAATTTGTCCGCAGTGGCCTGAACTTTCATCGGATAATCTTTCTCAAAATATAGCTGCCCCCTGACCCCGATTCGGCTGCTATCACCTAGCTGTGCCGCCATTCCAAACTTGACTTCCGAGACAGGGTATGGGACTCCTTGCTTTCTTAAGGAAACGGGACCCAAGTCCATGCGCATCTGGTCAAAGGTAACCTTTCCCGGAAGTGTAGACTTCTCCCCAAATTCTACATAGGTCAACTTGCTATCATTCACCTGTACTGCGGCTAAGTCTGCATTGATCTTGGCATGCTCCAGAAAAAACTGAGGCATTGGTTTGTAAGCCAAGGAATCCAACGGCTTCCGCTTGTCTCGAACCAATTCAAGGTTTGCGCCATCCACGACCATCCTCTCAGCAATTACTTGCTCCTCTGCTGCAAGACGCAAAAGATCAATTCCCTCCAGTCGAACCTGCTGAACCCGTGCGGTGATTGCTTCCTTTTGAAAGGGGAGACTGCTCAAATAGGCATCGGTATCCAACACGGGTCTGTAGTAAATCCCATCTAGGGCAAGGCTTTGCTTGGCAAACTGCAATTGATCGAGGCTTACCTTGTAACTACTATCCTGCGTGTAGGTCTCGTAATCACTCAGGCTGAAGGTGATGTTTTTGCGAAGCAGCTCCTTCCAGCTGGGTAGCTGTTTGAGATCTAGCAGGTTTAACCCAAGTTGGGAAATTGTAAAATCTACCTTTGGAAAGTGCCCATTAGGTAGGGCTTGTCCTCCTTTCCGGTACAGGTCAAATTTCCCATTTTCTAGGCTCAGGTCCCCCAACCCAATGGATTCAATTAGGGGTATCTCCTTTTTATCGGAGGTTGGGTTGCGAGATCCAGGTGGTATTGGAAGGCTGTCCAGGTAAATGGCCAGCTGAGGGCGAACCAGGCGCGCTACTTTCAAATCCAGGTTCCTCGATAGCAAGATATCAAGTAGACTATTTTTCTGTAGGATAAGCTGGTCAAGGGTGCCCTTCACGACAGGGCTACCAGGCTTTCCGTATAGGTTGGTGGGTTGGATGCTTAGGTCCGAAAAGATGACCTCCTCTTTTTGGTCGCCAAAGGCAACAGAGGCAAACTTGATGGTATGCACGCTATCGGGTAGCGTGTAGGTAAAGTCGGTTAGGCCTAGGTTCGCGCGCAGGTACATGCTTGCGTAATCTTGGGAATTCGCCAAAAGGCTATCCAAATTGAATTGGGTGAGGTTAAAGGCAAAGCCCGTTTTAATCGCTTGCTTGGTCTGATTTTGACTCTGGTAGTTGAGCTTCAGCGTGGCATTGCTGGCGGCAATCGTGTCCACATACACTTCTTCAATCGCTTTCTGCACCGCCTTTTTTCGTTTATTGACTGTTTTCTGATCGACCGCAGTCACCTGCCGATCAATGTCTAGCGCCACATCCCCACCATTGATTTCGAGTTTTTCTAAGTTGAGGACGTTGTCAAAAACAAATTCTTCGATGTTTACCCCTTTTAACGAAACTTTTGGGAGGCTTAGGCCCAGGGCGATGCGCTTGTCTCCGACTTTTCCTGGAAGGAGGCTTAGGTTTTCAAAGTCAAGGGTACGGGTACGGGAATTGTAGTGCAGGTAGTCCGTTTCTACGAGGTACCTGCCGCCTGCAAGTCTGAAGGAGTAGGAGGTAAATGTCAACTTGACCTCATCGGAAAACAAGGCCCTGTCTTCTGGTAAGCTGTCTTTGTCGCTGAGCGAAAAATTTGTCAACGAGAATGAAAGTCGGTCCTCCTCAAATGAAGTCACCGAGGCAGAGGATTGGTTTTCATAGCGAATCTTGGCGGCGTCGATGTTGACGGAGTCCACCTGTATCTTCGTAAAGTAGCCCAGCAATAGTGCTCTCAAATCCTCCTCAGAACGGAGGGCATTTTCCGAGACTTTGCTCTCCTTAGGTCGGTAGGTTGAGATCTTGAATAGAGGCGCATCGAGTTGCAGATGATGGATGCTTAGCTCCTGTCTATAGAAAGCTGCCATCAAGTCAATCCCTTCGGCTCGGAGCAGGGGAATGGTAAAATCAACTGCGGCTCGTTTATCTAAGGACTGGAGCTGTTTCTGAAGTTGGGAGGGGTCTGCCGGCTGGATGCGCAGGTTTTTTATTTCGATCAGCTCCTTTTTCGAGTCGAGGGTTAGTTCCCCGGCAAGAAAGGTATGGAGGTTATCACGCAAGTTTAATCGGTAGTCATGAACGGTCAACTGCAGTTCGCCCACCTGCACCTGATCTTGAAATGCAAAGCTACTATCGGGAAGGAGAACGAGTTGATGAAGCCCCAAGCTGAACCGTTCCACATCGATGTCTTTGCTTTGTTGCCCCGACTCCACTTTAAATTCGACAGTTCCCTCTTCGAGTTGAAAGTCCTCAATCTCCACTTTCTCAAATATTCCAGAAAAAAGGGAGGTAAGTGCCTGTTCTGGGGCCTGCTTGCTACGGGAATCTTGTTGGATCACTTCAATTTTTGGACGCGTCAACTCCACCTTCTCAACTTCCAGTTCTCCCGTTTGGTACCAATGTTTCAAGTCTACATTTTCTAAGGAGAGTTGGTCAAGTGCCAGATCAAACACCGGAGTCATGCGGGTGTCCAAACGAGCTTCTGCCCTCGGCGAAAGGTGCAAGTTGGTCACAGAAAGGCTTTTCTTGAACGAGGACACTTCGACTGCTTCTCCGTCCAACACGTAGAGACCATCCCCCAGGTAGACCCGGCCCCGTTTGATCTTCATGGAGGCATCGGTACCGTAAAAAAAATCGTCTGAGGCATTCCGTGTAGCTTCACCGAGATGAAAGTCGAGCATTTTAAAATCTAGGTTCTCGAGCTCGATGCGGTTTCTCAAGGAATCTTGCTTTTCTTTTTTCAAAAATGAAGCCCCATTTATGGCTAATTCCTTGATGGAAATGGCCTCCAATTTGCCTCGGATAAAGTCATTCAAGTCGCCCGTTGAGGTGTTGGTATCTTCGGGGGAGCTGGATTGGATGACCTCGATCTGAGGCGCATTCAAGACAAGTTCTTCAATATCGAGTCGTCCCGTCCGAAAGGCCTTGTTCCAATCTACGTTTCCGATGTTCAACTTCTGAAGTTTCAGGGAATAATAATTCTTACTGGCCTTGGAAAGATTTGGAGACAAAGAAAAGCGGTCAAGCTCCATCGTTTTTTCCAAGGAGGAGATCGCTACCTTAGCCGCATTGAGGAGGTGGATGCCATCTGGCAAGGGGAAAGTAACCTCCTCCAATTCCATTTCAAATGCGCGCGCATTGAAGGGTCGATCCCAGTTGACATTCGGCGTCCAATCCAAGTCCAGCAGTTTCAAGTATGCATTTTTGGTGAGTAGCTCTTGCTGACTCAGAAAATTTAAAAAGAAGAGGTTGGCATGATTGATTTCTACGGCAGCCACCTGGATGGAGGATAAACCCAATTGCCGAACGCTTTTTTTGATTTCATTTTCAAATAGAAATACCGGTGAGCGGGAAAAGGGCTCAGAAGTACTTTCATCTGGAGTAGAATCGCCGGAAAGCGGCTGAAGAAGACGAAAGTTGGGATTGTCTAAGCCGATTTTTCGAAAAGAAAGTTTCCGCTCAAAAAAATTATACCAGAGCCCTGTAAAAGCAAGTTCATCCAGAGTAAGTTCAAACAACTTCTGGTCAGCCGCCGCCTTCTCAGGATGGATAGGCTTCATTACGATGCCGTCGAGGAAGATCCCTCTTCGAATTAGGGAAAGGTGTACCCGATTGAAATCAAGTTCGTAAACCCCATTCAAAGATTCATTCACCCGCTTTCGAATCTGGCTGCCTAAAAAAATATTTGCCCCAAAATAAAAGACAAACTCAAGGGAAAGGATTGCCAGCAGGGTTATTCCTGCAATTCTAAGCCATTTTTTTCTGGAGGCAGACCCCTTTTTGGGTTTTTCCTTAGAATTAGACTTTAGTGGCATACAAAAATAATAGGAGTGAAAGATACCAAACTTATTTCCGTATACGAAAAAAGCAGCCGGTTGGCTGCTTTTTTAATGCTGTAGGGGAAGGATTCGAACCTCCACGCGGCAGTTAGGCATGAACTTTTGAAACATGCTTTATCCCATTCCGATCTTTACGACCATCATCCCCACCCCCGAGACAGGAGGGCTTGTCTGCCAATTTCAACACCCTACAAGGTAGATTCAAAGCAACTATTCGCTTTTGTGTGAGCCGTAAGCCCTACAAAAGCAAATGTATAAAAAAGCTCATTTAATTAAAATAAATTTAATAAATACTTTATTTTTTTATTGTTTATTTATTAAAAAGGCTTTTTTGTTATCGATTCGACATTTAAATAGGGGTTAAAAACGAGAAAAATTGTCGTTTTGGAAATTTTGGAGTCACTGGAAAAATCAAAAAATATCAGTTGATGAAGTTCGGTTTAGGCAAATAAAAAAACCATGAAAAAATTCATGGTTTTAGTCAATTAACAATAAACCCAAAATAACCTGTTGTAAGCGAAGGAGTTGAACCTTCAAAGTACCAAACACAAAAGTTTTGTTTTTGTTTTCTTTTCCTGAATTGACAACTTCTTTTGTCAATTATTTTTTGCCTTACAAATCTGTTGCCGCATTAAAACTACAACAAGACAAAGGTACAAAACGAGGCCTTCTGATTACACATATTTCAACAAATCTTCTAAAAATTTACATTATTTTTAAGGAAATCGATTGTAATATGCCAACCTTTGAATTTTTAGCTTGTTTGGCCAATTAAAATTGAGGAATTGGCATA